>JAYUPN010000233.1:0-3450 GCA_043760065.1 Rubrivivax sp. | reverse complement strand
ACGTGCGCGCGATGCCCTGCTTGGCGACTTCGTGCACCGCGCTCGGTTTGTAGGGGCTGCCGCCGAGCTCGAAGCTGCCCGAGTCGGGCGTGTACAGCCCGGTGATGACGTTGAAGAAGGTCGTCTTGCCGGCGCCGTTGGGGCCGATCAGGCCGTAGACCTGGCCCTTCTGGATGCTGATGCCGACGTCGGACAGGGCTTGCAGGCCGCCGAAACGCTTGCTGACGCCGATCACCTTGAGTACGGTTTCGCTCATCGCTTCACCTCTTGCGTCAGGCGCCGGAAACCGGTGGGTTGGCTGGCGCGGCCGCCGGCGGCGCCACGGGCTGCGGTGCGGCCTTGCCGTGCTCGCGCGACGGCCACAGGCCGCGCGGGCGCATCAGCATGATGACGATCATCGCCGATGCGATCAGGAACTGGCGCAGGATCGAGGCGTCGAGCCGGCCGTCGGTCATCTGCTGCAGCGGCCCGGCGACGTAGCGCAGCACCTCGGGCAGCGCAGCCAGCATCACCGCGCCCAGGATCACGCCCGGCAGGTGGCCCATGCCGCCGAGCACGACCATGGCCACGATCATCACGCTCTCCATCAGGCTGAAGGACTCGGGCGAGACGAAACCCTGGAAGGCCGCGAACATCGAGCCGCTAACGCCGCCGAAGGTGGCGCCCATGCCGAAAGCGAGCAGCTTCATGTTGCGCGTGTTGATGCCCATCGCCTTGGCCGCGATCTCGTCTTCGCGAATCGCCATCCAGGCGCGGCCGATGCGGCTGGTTTCCAGCCGGTGGCAGATGATGACGCTGAACACCACCAGCACCAGGAACAGGTAGTAGTACATCGTCACCGAGGGGATCGTGAAGTCGCCGATCTCCAGCTTCTTGCCGAAGTTGATCCACGGGTCGGCGTAGGGGCCGATGATCATCGGGTCGATGCGGTCCAGGCCGCGCGGGCCGTTGGTGATGTTGACCGGGTGCTCGAGGTTGTTCATGAACACGCGGATGATTTCGCCGAAGCCCAGCGTGACGATCGCCAGGTAGTCGCCGCGCAGCTTGAGCACCGGCGTGCCCAGCATCACGCCGGCCAGCCCCGCCAGCGCCGCCGCGAGCGGGATGACGATCCAGATCGGGCTGTGCATGCCGGCCGGGAAGACCGACGCGATCCAGGGGAAGTTCTCGATCAGGTGCGGACTGGCCAGCAGCGCGTACATGTAGGCACCGACGGCGTAGAAGGCGACGAATCCCAGGTCCAGCAGCCCGGCGTAGCCGACGACGATGTTCAGGCCCAGCGCCAGCAGCACGTACAGCAGCGCCAGCGCCAGGATGCGCACCCAGCCGGCGCCGAGCCCGCCGACCTGCATCAGCAGCGGCAGCGCGATCAGCGCCAGCGCGCTGATGAAGAAGACGAACAACTTGTTCTGCATCGTGTCCTCCTGCGGCCTCAGGCGCGGTCCGCCACACGTTCACCGAGAAGGCCCTGCGGCCGCAGTGTGAGCACGAGGATGAGCGCGACGAAGGCAAAGATGTCGGCGTAGTGGCTGCCCAACACGCCGCCGGTGAGGTCGCCCAGGTAGCCGGCGCCCAGCGCCTCGACCAGCCCGAGCAGCACGCCGCCCACCACCGCGCCAGCGAGGTTGCCGATGCCGCCCAGCACCGCCGCCGTGAAGGCCTTGAGGCCGGGCAGGAACCCCATCGTGTGCTGCACCGTGCCGTAGTTGGCGGCCCACATGATGCCGGCCACCGCCGCCAGCGTGGCGCCGATGACGAAGGTGGCGGAGATGACGAAGTCGGGCTTGACGCCCATCAGCGCCGCGACGCGCGGGTTCTCGGCCGTGGCGCGCATCGCGCGGCCGAGCTTGGTCTTGTTCACCAGGTACATCAGCCCGGCCAGGATGACCACCGTCAGGCCGAGGATCAGGCATTGGGTGACCGAGATCACCGGCCCGCCCAGGTTGATGGGCTCGCTGGGCAGCAGGATCGGGTACGGCTTGGGGTTGGGCTTCCAGATGATCATCGCGATCGTCTGCAGCAGCAGGCTCATGCCCATCGCCGTGATCAGCGGCGCCAACCGGGGTGCGTTGCGCAGCGGCCGGTAGGCCAGCTTCTCGATCGAGAAGTTCAGCGCCGAGCACACGACGATGGCGCAGATGAGCGAGATCAGCATCAGCAGCCAGCCCGGCAGGCCGCTGTCGGCCATCGCGGTGACCACGGTCCAGCTGATCAGTGCACCGAACATCAGCACCTCGCCGTGCGCGAAGTTGATGAGGTTGATGATGCCGTAGACCATCGTGTAGCCCAGAGCCACCAGCGCGTACATGCTGCCGAGCACCAGACCGTTGATGATCTGCTGGAAGAAGGTTTCCATCGTGGGCTACTCCTGTTGTCCCGACTGCCCCTGACTGCCTGGCGCAGCACCGACATGCTGCATGCAAGAAGCCGGCCGGGCCTGTTCTTGTGTGCACCTGCCGGGACATCGAAGACCCCGACGGTGCGGCGGCATTCTAGGTGTCGGCCCTCCGTGCAAAGGGCCGGAATTACCCCCTTGCCGACCGAGCAATCCGCCCCGGACAGGGGCCCTCAACGAGCTTTCTTCGCCTGCTCGTCCAGGCGTCGCAATTCCGCCAGGCGTTCACCGATGCGCAGTTCCAGTCCGCGCGGCGCGGGTTCGTAGAAGCGTTGTTCGGCCAGTCCCGGCGGCAGGTAGGTCTCGCCCGCCGCGTAGCCTTCGGCCTCGTCGTGCGCGTAGCGGTAGTCCTTGCCCAGGCCGATGTCCTTCATCAGCCGCGTCGGTGCATTGCGCAGGTGCGCCGGCACCGGCCGCGTGCCGTCGCGCCGCACGAGATCGCGAACCGTGTTCCAGGCCTTGTAGACGGCGTTGGACTTGGGCGCCACGGCCAGGTACGTCACGGCCTGCGCCAGCGCGAGCTCACCCTCGGGCGAGCCGAGGCGTTCGAAGACCTCGGTGGCGTCCAGCGCCAGCCGCAGCGCGCGCGGGTCGGCCAGGCCGATGTCCTCGCTGGCCATGCGCAGCACGCGGCGCGCGGCGTAGCGCGGGTCCATGCCGGCGTCGAGCATGCGTGCCAGCCAGTACAGCGCGGCATCGGGGTCGGAGCCACGCACCGACTTGTGCAGCGCCGAGATCAGGTCGTAGAAGACGTCGCCGCCCTTGTCGCCACGGCGCATCATGCGGCCGATGGCGGCTTCGAGCTGCACCGGGCCGAGCACGGCAACGCCGGGATGCGCCGCGGCGGCGCTCTCGTAGGCGTTGAGCAAGCGGCGGCCGTCGCCGTCGGCAAATGCGATCAGCTGTTCACGCGCGGCGGCGTCCGGCTCCGGCCCTTCGACGGCCGCACGCGCGCGGTCGAGCAGCAGGCCCAGGTCGCCCTCGTCCAGCGGCTCGAGCACGAACACGGTGGCGCGCGAGAGCAGCGCCGAGTTGACCTCGAAGGACGGGTTCTC
>JAYUPN010000232.1:0-8977 GCA_043760065.1 Rubrivivax sp. | reverse complement strand
CGAAGCGCATCCCTGGTGCAATCAGGTTCGGATTGGCCAGGCCGCTCATATCGGGGCGGTACATCTTGCGCCAGCCCGACACGCCGCTCGTGAACTGGGCCGCGATGGCCGAGAACGTGTCGCCGGGGCGAACTTCGATCACCGCCGCCGGCTGGGCCCAGGCGGCCGCGGTGGCCAGAGCCCAGGTGGCGGCCAAGCCGGCCAAACCCAGCAAGCGACAGGCGCGAGTGCGCCGGGCGGCGACAAGCGCGCCAGTTGAATCAGACGGAAACATCAGGAACCCCCTCCAGGATTTTGCGAGGCGCAGGTCAAGCGCTCGCTTTGTGAAGCCGGGGCGCCTGGTATGCGACGCCACTCATGTCTTCAACGCGGCGGAGGATAGTCCATCTGCGGCTGCAATCGACTGCAAAGAGGGCCGGGCAGGCGCCACGGTAACCCTGTGATGTGAAGCTTTTCTCGACGACAGGGGCCGTGAGCAGATGTATGCAGCGTGGCGGGATGATGAACCCGGGCCTGCACACGACGAGCAGGCTCGGACCGCGCACTTGCCGCACTTGCAGTAGCAAAGCGTTGCAATGCCAGCGCAGCCGTCGAGCAGAGCCGAGCGCCGCCGAGCCGACAATGAGCCGCCATGGCGCAAGGAATCGATGCACTCGGGCTGGCCGCGGCGGCGCTGGCAGTGGCCGCGACGTCGCTGACCGGCTTTGGCCTGCGCCAGAGGCGCTACGAAGGCTGGCAGTGGTGGGTGGCCGCGCTCTGGCTGAGCACCGCCGGCGCCGCGACGGCCGCACTCTGGGCCGGCGCCTGGGGTGCCGGACTGGCCAGCCTGTTGCTGATGCCGTGGCCGGTGCTGGCGCTGGTCGGCCTGCGCCGGTTCCATCCGCGGCAGGCCCTGCCGGGCCGTGAGGCTCAGGACTGGACGACGCTGGGCGTGGCCGCCGTGTTCGGTGCCGTGGCCGTCGCCTGGGAGCCGCCGGCGGCAGCGGCCGCGGTGCTCGCCGTGGCGGCGGTTCATCTGTACGCGGCAGCGGTGCTGTTTCTCGGTCCGGGCGGGCGCGAGTTCATCCCCGTGCGCTGCCTGGCCGCGACCATGACGCTGGCGGCGCTGGCCTCGGCGGCGGCACTGCTGCAGAGCGGGCTGCAGCCCGCGGCGCTCGTCGTGCAGTCGGCGTCGGCGGCGCTGGGCACCGCGGTGCTGGCCTTCGTGGCCATCACGCTGGTGTGCGAGCGCACCGAACGCCAACTGCGCGACTCCCGCCGCCGCCTGCGCGTGCTGGCCAACCTGGACACGCTGACGCAGGTGCCCAACCGCCGGCATTTCCAGGAACTGGCCGATCGGGCCCTGCTGCAGGACGAGCCCGGCACCGCGGTGCTGCTGGTCTTCGACATCGACCACTTCAAGCGCATCAACGACCTCTTCGGCCGCGCCGCCGGCGACCGCGCGCTGTCGCTCGTCAGCAGCGCCATGATCGAACACCTGCGCGCCCAGGACGTGCCCGGGCGCCAGGGCGGCGACGAGTTCGTGCTGCTGCTGCGTCGCACGACCACGCGCCAGTCGATGGGCGTGGCCGCGCGCATCGTGGCCGAGGTGCAGCGGCGTGCGCCGGGCCAGCAGTTGCCGACCCTGACGTTGAGCTTCGGCATGGTGCAGATCGGCTTCGGCGAAGGCATCCTCGGCGCCATGCGCCGCGCCGATCAGGCCATGTACGAGGCCAAGCGCCAGGGCCGCGCACGCGCGGTGGCGGCGGCCGGCGACGAGGACCAGCCGGTGTTCGAGCAGAGCCAGGCGCTCGGCCTCACGCCGGCCTGAGAGGCCGGCCACGCCGCGCCTGCAGCGCGCAGGCCGTCAGCACGCCCTGGCGATAATCAACGCCATGCTCAGCGCCCTCATCGCCATCAGCCTGGGCGCCGCACTGGGCGCCGTGCTGCGCTGGCTGCTGGGCGTGGGCATGAACCACCTGCTGCCCGCCCTGCCGCTGGGCACGCTGGCGGCCAACCTGGTCGGCGGCTACCTGGTCGGCGTGGCGGTGGCGCTGTTCGCGCAGGCGCCGCAGGTGGCGCCCGAATGGCGGCTGTTCGTGATCACCGGCTTCCTGGGCGGCCTGACCACCTTCTCGACCTTCTCCGCCGAGGTCGTGGCTGCGCTGCACCAGGGCCGGCTGGGCTGGGCTGCCGCCACCGTCAGCGTGCACGTGCTGGGCTCGCTGGGTCTGACGCTGCTGGGGCTGGCCACGCCGGCGTGGCTGGGGCGCTGATGCCGGGGGCCGGCTCGTAGAATCGCGGCGCCCATGTCCCGAACCTGTCGATCCTGCGGAGAGCGTTGATGACCCCAGCCCAGATCCTGGCCGAACACGGCCCCCGCGAGTCGATGGAATACGACGTCGTCGTCGTCGGCGGCGGGCCGGCTGGGCTGGCCGCCGCCATCCGGCTCAAGCAAGTCGACCCCGAACTGTCGGTGGTGGTGCTGGAGAAGGGATCGGAGCCCGGTGCACACACGCTGTCGGGCGCGGTGATGGACCCGCACGCGATGAAGGAGCTGTTCCCCGACTGGCAGCAGCGCGGTGCGCCGCTGCTGCAGCCGGTGACGCACGACGAGGTGCTGTTCCTGAGCGCCGGTTCGGCGCGGTTGACGCCGCAGTGGCTGGTGCCGGGCTGCCTGAACAACCATGGCAACTACATCGTGCGCCTGGGTGCGGTCACCAAGTGGCTGGGCGAGCAGGCCGAGGCGCTGGGGGTGGAGATCTTCCCCGGCTTTGCCGCCGCCGAGGTGCTGTACACCGAAGACGGCCGCGTGCGCGGCGTGGCCACCGGCAACCTGGGCCTGGGCAAGGACGGGCAGCCGCACGGCGGCTTCCAGCTCGGCATGGAGCTGTGCGCCAAGTACACGATCTTTGCCGAAGGCGCGCGCGGCCACCTGGGCAAGCAGCTGATCGCGCGCTACGAACTCGACAAGGGCCGCGACCCGCAGAGTTACGCGCTGGGCGTCAAGGAGCTGTGGGAGGTCGATCCGGCCAGGGCAAGGCCGGGGCTGGTGGTGCATACCGCCGGCTGGCCGATGGACGAGCAGACCTACGGCGGCGGCTTCCTGTACCACCTCGAAGGCAACCTCGTCACGCTCGGCTTCGTCACCGGGCTGGACTACCAGAACCCGTGGATCAGCCCCTTCGAGGAGATGCAGCGCTGGAAGACGCACCCCGCCATCCGCACCCACCTGGAAGGCGGCAAGCGCGTCGGCTACGGCGCCCGCGCGCTCACCGCCGGCGGCCTGCTGAGCCTGCCCAAGCTGGTGTTCCCGGGCGGCGCGCTGGTGGGCTGCGAGGCCGGCACGCTGAACCCGGCGCGCATCAAGGGCAGTCACGCCGCCATCAAGACCGGCATGCTGGCCGCCGAGGCCGCCGCCGCCGCCTGCAAGGCCGGCCGCAGCCACGACGAGCTCAGCGCCTACCCCGAAGCCTTCGAGAAGAGCTGGCTGTACCAGGAACTGGACCAAAGCCGCAACTTCAAGCAGTGGTTCAAGCAGGGCAACACCATCGGCACGCTGATGACGGGCATCGAACAGTGGCTGCTGCCCAAGCTGGGCATCCAGAGCCCGCCCTGGACGGTCCACCGCACCGCGGCCGACCACACGCGGCTGCACGCCGCGAGCCAGGTCGAGCCGATCAAGTACCCCAAGCCCGACGGCCAGCTCACCTTCGACCGCCTGAGCAGCGTCTTCGTCAGCAACACCAACCACGAAGAGAACCAGCCGGCGCACCTGACCTTGAAGGATGCGTCGGTGCCGGTGGTCATCAACCTGGAGCGTTATGCAGGCCCCGAGAGCCGCTACTGCCCGGCGGGCGTCTACGAGTTCGTGCACAAGGACGGCGCCGAGCAGCTGGTGATCAACGCGCAGAACTGCGTGCACTGCAAGACCTGCGACATCAAGGATCCGACGCAGAACATCGTCTGGGTCACGCCCGAGGGGGGCGGCGGGCCGAACTACGCGGGCATGTGACGCGCGCTGCGCGGCGCATGCCCTGCGCCGTGTGATTCACGCTGGGATGTGACGTGCGCTGCGGAGCGCACCGTCTAGCGCCCGGATGCGCGGCGGCTGCGCACCAGGCGGTCCACCCGTTCGCCCAGATCCAGCGCGCTGCCCGGCTTGGGCACGAAGGCGTCGTACTGCGTGAAGCCCAGCCGCACCGACGCTTCGTCCACGCTGCTGTGCATGGCGATGACGGCGGTTGCCGTGCGCGGGTCGCTGCGCAGGGCGCGGCCCACCGCCATGCCGTCCATGCCGGGCATCTCCACGTCCAGGATCACGGCATCGAAGCTCGTGTGTTCGGCGGCATCCAGCGCCGCCCATCCGCTGTCGACGACCTGCACGGCATAGCCGTAGTGCTCGAGCGAGGCCCGCAGCAGCTCACGCGTGGTCGGGTCGTCGTCGACGGCCAGCACGTGGCCTTGGATCAGGTCAGGTCGCAGTGCAGCCATCTGGCGGAGCTTAGGCGCAGTTGGCGCGGCCGACAACCCTTGGGCAGTGCCGCGCACGACCGCAGAACGGCCGGCGCGCAGCAGCTTGAGCTGGCGGCCTGTGCACAGGGGCTGTCCCAAGGCTGCCCGCAGGTTACTCACAGACTTGTCAACAGCCGGCGTGGCAGGTTTTTTTTCGCCAGCACGCCGCGTGCACGTCACCGCCCGGTCAGAAACCCAACGGCCTGGCCATCGCCGGCGCGACGCCGCCCACCAGCACCACGCGCACCGCGCGCGGCCAACGCCAGGCCTGCTGTTCCAGCGCGGCCAGCACCGCCAAGGCCGGGCCGTCGACGGGCGATTGCTCGACCACGATCAGCGTCGCCCGGCGCGGCCGGAATCCCTCCAGGCGTTGCAGCGAGAGCGCCACGCCTGCATCCCAGGCGTCGCCATCGGCCAGCGGGCGCCACCAGGCGGCGGCAGCGGCCATCGCCGCGGCGCGGATGCGCCAGCGGCCGACAGCGCCGCCTGCATCGGCCATCGCCCACGAACCGTCCAGTTGCAGGCAGGCGCGGTACGCCGCTTCGGCCTCGCGCACGTGAAAAACACCGAAAGGCCACTCGATGCGCGGCGCCCGCCACGGCTGCAGCAAAGGCCGCGTCGCCGGTCCCGCGCCCAGGCGGCAGGCCTGCAGCAGCGCGCGCGTGCGCTCGCACAGACGGGCGCCGACGGCGGACGGCTCGACGGGCCGCAGCCGCGCGGCGTCGAAGCGGGACGGCATCAGCGCGGCAGCCCGCGGTGCAGGCCCACCCCGTCAGTCCGCTGCCAGATGCATCAGCGCGCGTCGCGTGCCGCCCTCGCCCACCGGCACGCCGTGCACCACCAGCGCCGCTTCGACGCCGGCGATCGCACCCAGCACATTGGCCGCGTTCTGGTCCCCCAGGTGGCCGATGCGGAAAGCCTTGCCGGTGAGCGGCCCCAGGCCACCCGCGATGGCGACCTGGAAGCGTTCGCGCGCGGTGGCGCGCAGGGCGTCCACCTGCAGGCTCTCGGGGATGGTGATGGTGGTGACGCTGACCGAGCGCACCGCCGGGTCCTGGCAGAAGAAGTCCAGCGCGCCGCCGGTGCGCCAGCCCGCCACGGCGGCCTGCACCGCGCCGGCCAGTTCGGCGTGGCGGCGGTGCACCGCCGGCAGGCCTTCCTGCAGGATCAGGTCCAGCGCCGCCTCCAGCCCTTGCATCAGGCTGTGCGGCGGCGTGCCGCAGAACTTGCGGTAGTTCTGGTCGCCCTGGCGGCGCGCCCAGTCCCAGTAGAAGCGCGGTGCGGGGCAGGCCTGGGCGACGGCCATCGCGCGCGCGTTGACGGCCAGGATGCCGATGCCCGGCGGGCACATCAGGCCCTTCTGCGAGGCACCCAGCGTGACGTCGGCGCCCAGCGCCTCCATGTCGTAGGGCGCGCATCCGAGCGAGGCCACCACGTCGGCCACCAGCAACGCCGGGTGGCGCGCGGCGTCGAGCGCACGGCGCACCGCCATCAGGTCGTTGGTGACGCTGCTGGCGGTGTCGGTGTGGACCGCGAACACGGCCTGGATGTCGTGCGACTTGTCGTCGCGCAGCGCCTGCTCGAGCGCCGGCACGTCGACGGGCCAGCCCGGCGTCCACGGCGTGCGCACGACGCGGCGGCCCAGCGCTTCGGTCTGCAGCGCCCACTGCTCGCTGAAGTGGCCGGTGCCCGGCACCAGCACGGCCTGGCCCGGCGCAGCGATGTTCTCCACCACCGACTCCCACACGCCGTGGCCGTTGCTGATGAAGAAGAAGACCTCGGCCTGCGGCGCGTTGACGAGCGTGCGGATGCCTGCTTCGCAGGCGGCGATGTTGGCGTCGACGCGCGGGTCGGCCAGGTCCATCGGCTGCTGGCTCATGGCGTGCAGCACCGCGTCGGGCACCGGGCTGGGTCCGGGAGAGTGCAGAAGGCGGCGGCCGGGAACGCGGGGGCGGTGGATCGTCATGCGCCGATGCTACGGTGCCGCGGCGCGGCAGGACCGCAGGCTTCCCCGAGCCTGCACACCGGCCGCGCCGACCCCTTCGACCGACGTGGGCGTCTGCGGCCTCTTTCAGGCCACCGCGGCCTGCGCGATCAGTTGCCGGATGTCGTCGGGGCCGTAACCCAGGCCCTGCAGCAGCGCCAGCGTGTGCTCGCCCATGCGCGGCGGGTCGAGTCGCACACCCAGGCGCTGGCCTTGCATGGTGATCGGCAACAGCGTCGTCTTCACCGTCTGCCCGGCCTTCTCGCCGTCGGCCACCACCACGTCAGCCAGGCCGCCGGTGGCCACCAGGTGCGGGTCGTCGAAGAGGTCCTCGGGCCGGCGGATCGGCGCGAAGGGCAGGCCCGCGGCTTCGAAGATCGACGCCAGCTCGGCCGCCGGTCGCGCAGCCAGCCGCTCGCGCAGCGTCGCCAGCAGCGTCGGGCGCTGGCGCACGCGGTGATTGTTGGTGGCCAGCGCGGCGTCGGCCTTCAGGTCGTCGAAACCGAGCACGGTGCAGAAGACCTGCCACTGCGCGTCGCTGACCGCGGCCAGGAAGATCTGCTCGCCGTCCTTGACCGTGAACACGTCGTAGACCGCCCACGGGTTGTCGCGCGCCGGCATCGGCGCCGGGTGGCGGCCGGTCAGCGCGAACTGCAGCATGTGCTGGCCCATCAGGAGCACGTTGTTCTCGAAGAGTGCGCTCTGCACCTCCATGCCGCGGCCGGTGATGCCGCGCTGGATCAGCGCGCCCAAAGCGCCGATGGCGCCGAAGAGCCCGCCCATGATGTCGTTGACGCTGGTGCCGGCGCGCAGCGGGTCGCCGGGGCGGCCCGTCATGTAGGCCAGGCCGCCCATCATCTGCACCACTTCGTCCAGCGCCGGACGCTGCTCGTAGGGGCCGGGCAGGAAGCCCTTGTGGCTGACGTAGATCAGCCGCTCGTTGACGGCCGCGAGCGACGCGTAGTCCAGACCGAATTTCACCAGCGCGCCAGGCTTGAAGTTCTCGGCCACGACGTCGGCGCTGGCCGCCAGCCGGCGTGCCACTTCGGCGCCGGCGGGCTGCTTGAGGTCGACGCGCAGGCTCAGCTTGTTGCGGTTGAACAGCGGGAAGAAGCCGGCACCGGCGCCCAGCAGCCGCCGCGTGCCGTCGCCTGCGATCGGCTCGACCTTGATGACCTCGGCGCCCAGGTCGGCCAGCACCATGCCGCAGGTCGGCCCCATCACCAGGTGCGTGAACTCGACGACGCGCAGGCCCTGCAACGGCTGCGGCGGCTGCGCCGCGTTCATGGGGCCGCCTGGCGCGGCAGACCGGCTCACCAGTTCGGCGGCCGCTTGTCGATGAAGGCCTGCACACCTTCCAGCGCGCCGGCGTCCATCATGTTGCAGGCCATCGTGCGGCTGGCGTCGTCGTAGGCAGCCTGCATGCCGGTCTCGAGCTGGCGGTAGAAGAGCGCCTTGCCCATCGCGATCGCGGCCCGCGGCTTGCCGACGATGCGCGACAGCAGCGCTTCGACCTCGGCGTCCAGCTGCGCGGCGTCGACGACGCGATTCACCAGGCCCTCGGCCAGTGCCTGCTCGGCGCTGATGAAGTCGCCCGTGACCAGCATCTCGAATGCCGCCTTGCGCGACAGGTTGCGCGACAGCGCGACGCTGGGCGTGCTGCAGAACAGGCCCAGGTTGACGCCGCTGACGGCAAATCGCGCCTCGCGCACGGCCACCGCCAGGTCGCACTGCGCCACCAGCTGGCAGCCGGCCGCGGTGGCGATGCCCTGCACCTTGGCGATCACCGGCAGCGGCAGGCGCTGGATGCTCATCATCATGCGGCCACACTGCGCAAACAGCCGCTCGTAGTACGCCTGAGACGGATCGGCGCGCATCTCCTTCAGGTCGTGGCCGGCGCAGAAGGCCTTGCCCGCAGCGGCGATGACGACGGCGCGGGCGCTGCCGTCGGCGGCCACGCGGTCCAGCGCGGCCTGCAGCGCGTCCAGCAGGCCCACGCTCAGCGAATTGAAGGCCTGCGGCCGGTTCAGCGTGATCGTGACGGCGCCGCGCGCATCCTGCTCGTACAACACCAGCGAATCCGAACTCATGTCCACCCTCTCCTATTCGATCGCGGACGAGGACCGGGCCCGTTCGCGCAGCTGGAACTTCTGGATCTTGCCCGTGCTCGTCTTGGGGATCGGCTCGAAGCGGATCTCGCGCGGCACCTTGTAGCCGGCCAGCAGCGTCTTGCAATGCGCCACCAGTTCGGCCGCGCTGACCTGCACGCCGGCCTTGGTCTCGACGAAGGCCAGCGGCGTCTCGCCCCACTTGGCGTCGGGCCGCGCCACCACCGCGCAGGCCAGCACCGCCGGGTGGCGGTACAGCGCATCTTCGACTTCGAGGCTGCTGATGTTCTCGCCGCCGCTGATGATGATGTCCTTGCTGCGGTCCTTGATCTTGACGTAGCGGTCGGCCTCCATCACCGCCAGGTCGCCGGTGTGGAACCAACCGCCGGCG
>JAYUPN010000231.1:0-29492 GCA_043760065.1 Rubrivivax sp. | reverse complement strand
CTGGCGCAGATGAGCCCAAAAGCCGGCTCGTCCAGCCGGTGCAGCAGCTGCGCTTGCAGCGCCGGTGGCAGCTCGCCCACACCGTCCAGGTAAAGCGTGCCGCCTTCTGCGCGCTGCACCGCTGTTTCCAATTCGGTGGCCAACACCGCAGCGCAGGGCACGGCCACAAAGTGCGCCACAGCGCGCGGGCTGTCGTGGTGCAGGGCGCGGGCCAACACGTCCTTGCCGGTGCCCGTTTCGCCCAGCAACACCACCGGCACGCCGTGGTCCCGCACCCGTTGCAGCTCGTTCAGAACAGCCGTCATCTGAACATCGCCGCTGTGCAGCGCAGCCAGGCCGCTGGCCGGCAGCATGGCCTGGCCTGGCCCACGCGGTGCTGGCAACGTCTGCGGCAGCGGTGCTGACAAAGCCTGCTGCGGCGCTGATGGCACCGCGCTGGCGCCCATGTCCAGCCCCCGGCTCCAGGGCGGCCCGCTGAACTGGGCCCGCAGATGAAAGGCTTGGCCGCGCTGGCTGCGCACCACCCAAGGCTGCACCGTTGGCGCGCGAAAGTGGTCGACCAGCGCGCCCACCGTGGTGCCAAAAAGCGACTGCAGCGTCTGCATGCGCACAGCCACGCCCGACAGCCCCAGCTGTTCCTGGGCCCCGCGGTTGGCACCCAGCACGCGGCCGTCCGGGGCCACGGCCAGGATGCCTTCCATCAGCGTGCCGATGAATTCGGGCCGCCGGTGAAAGTGCAGGCGCAGCGCGTGGCGGTGGTCGTCGCCGAGCCACTGGTTTTCAATCATGCGGGCCGACAGCGTGACCAGCGCCATGGTGTGGGCGTGGTAGCTGCGGTGGTCGCCCGACACGTCCAGCACCCCCAACACGTTGCCCCGCGGGTCAAAGATGGGCGCGGCCGAACAGGTCAGGAAGTGGTTGGCGTGCAGGTAATGCTCGTCGGCATGCACCAGCGTCGGCAGCTCTTCGATCAACGCCGTGCCCACCGCGTTGGTGCCTTTGGTGGGTTCGGACCAGTTCACACCCGGCTGCAAGGCCACCTTGGCGGCGCGCGACAAAAAGTCGTCGTCGCCAATCGAATGGATGATGGTGCCGGCCGAGTCGCACAGCACCACCATGCTCTGGGTGCCTTCAATCTGGCCAAAGAGCATTTCCATGACCGGCGCGGCATGCGCGTGCAAACGCTGGTGGCGTTCGCGCACCAGGCCCAGGTCGGCGCGGCCGAGCGGCGCGTGGTCGGGCCGCAGGGTGCGCGACAGCCCCAGCGCGACACAACGTTCGTGCGACTGGCGAATGGCGCCCAGGTGCTGCTCCGGCAACGCCAGGGCCGACGCCGGCGGCCGCAGGCGGTCGGCGCTGCGGCGGCGCAACACGGTCGGCGGCAGCGGTGGGTTGGACGAGGTGCTCATGGCTCAGCGCGGCAGGCTTGGTCAATCTGATGGGGCCGCCCTGCCCCACTGTGCCAGATTGGAGCAGTCAGGCTGGTCAGCGTGTCACGCTGTCGCATGCTGCGGTGGTTTCATGCGGCCCCATCACCCGGTCACGGCACAGCCGGCTTCCACCACCGCCTGCGGCGACACCGGCACGGGCTCGGGCACCCGAAAGCCGTAACGCACCGCCGTCAGCTCGGCCAAGATGCTGACCGCAATCTCGGGCGGCGTGCGCGCGCCGTTTTTCAGCCCCACCGGCCCATGCAGGCGCGCCAGTTGTTCGTCGCTCAGGTCGAAGTGCTCCTTCAGCCGCTGTTTGCGCTTGCTCTGGTTCAAACGCGAACCAATGGCGCCCACGTAGAAGGCTGGCGACTTCAGTGCTTCCAGCAGCGCCATGTCGTCCAGCTTGGGGTCGTGCGTCAGCGCGATGATGGCGGTGTGGCCATCGGGCAGCAGCGCTGTCACCGTGTCATCGGGCATGGTGCGCAACAGCGTGGCACCGGGCACGTCAAAGCCGGTGGCGTACTCCTCGCGCGGGTCGCAGACCAGCACCTGGTAGCCCAGCGCCTGGGCCATCTGCGCCAGGTACTGGGTCATCTGGCCGGCGCCTATGAGCAGCAGGCGCCAGCTGGGGCCGTGGTGGGTGGTCAAAGTGGTGTCGGTCAGCTCCAGTTCGTCGGCCGTACCGGCGTCTTGCAGCTTCACCGCTCCGGTTTTCAGGTTCAGCTGGCGGCGCACCCGCTCGCCGCGGCTCAAGCGATCCAGCAGCTCGGGCAATTGGGTGATGGGCTGAACGGGCTCCATCACCAACTCGATCAGTCCACCACACGGCAGACCAAAGCGGTGCGCGGCGTCGGCGTCGATGCCATAACGCACCACCTGCGGCACCCCGCTGACCAACGCGCCGCCCTTGGCCTTGTCGACCAGGTCGTCCTCGATGCAGCCGCCCGACACCGAGCCGGCCACCAGGCCGTCGTCGCGAATGGCCACGCTGGAACCGGGCGGCCGCGGTGCCGATCCCCAGGTGCGGGTGATGGTGCCCAGCACCACGCGGTGGCCCTGGGCCTGCCACGCCACCGCCTGGCGCATGACTTGAAGATCAACGTTGTCCATGGCCCGCAAGGTAGCGCAAGCCAGCCAACCTTTCGACCAAGGGGTTTCCACTAGGGGTGGGCGGGTATGCGGCAGCGCGCCGGCTCCCCTATCCTTGTTGGCTTACAGGGTCGGGCTGCAACGTCATCGGCTGTTCACAGCGATGCCTCAAGCTGAGCAAGGCCTGCATCGGTCACACGCAAGGAGACAACCCCATGAGCATCCGCCTGACCCTGCACGTGAACGGCACCGCCGTCACGCGCGACTGCGAACCGCAGACCCTGCTGGCCGAATTCATCCGCGAAGACCTGCGGCTGACCGGCACCCACATCGGTTGCGACACCGCCCAGTGCGGCGCCTGCACGGTGCACCTCAACGGCCACGCGGTGAAAAGCTGCAACATGCTGGCGGTGCAGGCGCAGGGCGCCCAGGTCACCACCATCGAAGGCCTGGCCGCCGCCGACGGCACGCTGCACCCCATGCAAGCCGCCTTCAAAACCTGCCACGGCCTGCAGTGCGGTTTTTGCACCACCGGCATGGTGATGAGCGCGGTGGACCTGGTCCAGCACCACGGCTGCGGTCCTTCGCCTATGAGTGAAACCCAAGTGCGTGAAGGCCTGGAAGGCAACATCTGCCGTTGCACCGGTTATCACAACATCGTCAAAGCTGTCCAACATGGCGCTGCCGCCATGAAGGCCTGAACGGGAGCACACACATGAACGCACGCCAAGGTTTCATCGGCCAGTCCGTCGAGCGCCGTGAAGACGGCCGCTTCCTCACCGGCAAGGGCCAGTACACCGACGACATCTCGCTGCAAGGCCAGACTTACGCCTGGTTCCTGCGCAGCCCCTACGCGCACGCCCGCATCAAGAAGCTCGACACCGCCGCCGCCGCCGCCGCGCCAGGCGTGCTGGGCATCTTCACCGGCGAACACTTCAAGGCCGTCGGCGGCCTGCCCTGCGGCTGGCTGATCAACAGCCTGGACGGCACGCCGATGAAGGAGCCCAAGCACCCGGTGCTGGCCGACGGCAAGGTGCGCTACGTCGGCGACCGCGTCGCCATGGTCGTGGCCGAGACACTGGAGCAGGCCAAGGCCGCCGGCGCGCTGATCGAGGTCGACTACGAAGAACTGACACCGGTGGTCGACACGGCCAAGGCCTACAACGCCGGCGCAAAAGCAGAACCGGTGCACGTCGAAGCACCCGACAACCGCTGCTACCTGTGGGGCATCGGCGACAAGGACGGCACCGACGCGGCGCTGAAGTCCGCCGCCCACGTCACGACGCTGAGCTTCCGCAACAACCGGCTGATCCCCAACGCGATGGAGACGCGCTGCGCCAACGCCAGCTACGACAGCAACGCCGACAACTACACGCTGTACGTCAGCAACCAGAACCCGCACGTCGAGCGGCTGTTGATGTGCGCCTTCGTGCTCGGCATCCCCGAGCACAAGATGCGCGTCGTCGCACCCGACGTCGGCGGCGGCTTCGGCAGCAAGATCTACCTCTACGGCGAAGAGACCGCGCTCGTCTTCGCCAGCAAGAGCATCAAGCGCCCGATCAAGTGGACCTGCGACCGCAGCGAAGCCTTCCTGTCCGACGCCCACGGCCGCGACCACGTCACCACCGCGCAACTGGCGCTGGACAAGGACGGCCGCTTCCTGGCCCTGCGCGCCGACACCACGGCCAACATGGGCGCCTACCTGTCGACCTTCTCGACCTGCATCCCGACCATCCTGCACGCCACGCTCTTGGCCGGCCAGTACAAGACGCCCAAGATCTGGTGCGAGGTGACGGCCGTCTTCACCAACACGGCGCCGGTGGACGCCTACCGCGGCGCCGGCCGGCCCGAGGCCACCTACCTGCTGGAGCGCATCGTCGAGACCGCGGCGCATGAACTGGGCATCGACCCGGCCGAGATCCGCCGCCGCAACTTCATCACCGAGTTCCCGTACGCCAGCCCGGTGGGCCTGACCTACGACATCGGCGACTACGACGCGACCATGAAGCGCGCCATCGAACTGGCCGACGTGGCCGGCTTCGCGGCCCGCCGCACCGCGTCCGAGGCCAAGGGCCTGAAGCGCGGCCTGGGTTACAGCGCCTACATCGAAGCCTGCGGCATCGCGCCGTCGTCGGTGGCGGGCGCCCTGGGTGCGCGTGCCGGCCTCTTTGAAGCCGGCGAAGTGCGGGTGCACCCCACCGGCAAGGTCACCATCTTCACCGGCAGCCACAGCCACGGCCAGGGCCACGAAACCACGTTTGCCCAAGTGGTGGCCGACAAACTGGGCGTGCCGCTGGACGACATCAGCATCGAGCACGGCGACACCGGCAAGGTGCTGTTCGGCATGGGCACCTACGGCAGCCGCAGCCTGGCGGTGGGCGGCACCGCGATCGTCAAGGCGATCGACAAGATCATCGCCAAGGGCAAGAAGATCGCGGCCCACCTGATGGAAGCGGCCGACACCGACGTGATCTACGAAGGTGGCGAGTTCAAGGTTGCCGGCACCGACAAGAAGGTGCCCTTCGCGCAGGTCTCGTTGACGGCCTACGTGCCGCACAACTTCCCGCACGACAAGCTCGAGCCGGGCCTGAACGAAAACGCCTTCTACGACCCGAGCAACTTCACCTACCCGGCCGGCACCTACATCTGCGAGGTCGAGATCGACCCCGCCACCGGCAAGACGCGGATCGACCGCATGACCGCGTGCGACGACTTCGGCAACGTCGTCAACCCGATGATCGTCGAAGGCCAGGTGCACGGCGGCCTGGCGCAGGGCATCGGGCAGGCGCTGCTGGAGCACGGCGTGTACGACACCGAAACCGGCCAGCTGCTGACCGGCAGCTACATGGACTACGCCATGCCGCGCGCCGACGACCTGCCCAGCTTCACGGTGGAGACCGCCAAGGGCACACCCTGCACGCACAATCCGCTCGGCGTCAAGGGCTGTGGCGAGGCGGGGGCCATCGGTTCGCCGCCGGCCGTCATCAACGCCATCTGCCATGCGCTGGGCATCAAGGACATGCCGATGCCGGCAACGCCCTTCGCCGTCTGGGCCGCCGCCCGTTCGGCCACTGCGGCCCGCTGAGAACCCGCCAGGAGCACCCACAACATGCAAGCCTTCTCCTACCAAAACCCCTCCTCGCTGGCCACCGCGGCCACCGCATCCAAGACCGATGGCGTCAAGCTGCTGGCCGGCGGCCAGTCGCTGCTGGCGGCGATGAAGATGGGCCTGTCGGCGCCTGAAACGCTGGTCGACCTGGGCGCCGTGGCCGAACTGCGCGGCATCACGGTCGCCGGCGGCACGGTCAAGATCGGCGCCATGTGCACGCACGCCGAAGTCGCCGCCAACGCGGACGTGGCCAAGGCAATCCCGGCGCTGGCCGACCTCGCCGGCAACATCGGCGACCGCCAGGTGCGCAACCGCGGCACCATCGGCGGCAGCCTGGCCAACAACGACCCCGCGGCCTGCTACCCGGCGGCCGTACTCGGCCTGGGCGCGACGATCCACACCAACACGCGCACGATCGCCGCCGACAGCTTCTTCAAGGGCCTGTACGAGACCGCGCTGCAGTCCGGCGAAGTCATCACCGCGGTCAGCTTCCCGGTGCCCGAGAAGGCCGGCTGGCAGAAGTTCAAGCAGCCGGCGTCGCGCTTCTCGCTCGTCGGCGTGTTCGTCAGCAAGGGCCCGCAAGGCACACGCGTGGCGGTCACCGGCGCGGGGGCCTGCGTGTTCCGCGCCACCACGCTGGAGACCAAGCTGGCGGCGAGCTGGAGCGCAGCAGCGCTCACCGGCGCGACGGTCAGCGCCGACGGCCTGAACACCGACCTGCACGGCTCGGCCGAGTACCGCGCCGCGCTGATCCCGGTGCTGGCAGGGCGCGCGGTGGCGGCGAGCTGAAGACCATGGCGGAAGGGCTGCCGACCAGCATCGACGACACCCAACAGCGCCTGTTGGCTCTGGACTACGTCGCTGACCGGCAGCTCGCCACCACCGTCTTCCTGGCGCTGAAGCTGCAACGCCCGCTGTTCCTCGAAGGCGAGCCCGGCACCGGCAAGACCGAGATCGCCAAGACGCTGGCGGCGATGCTCGGCCGGCCGCTGATTCGCCTGCAATGCCACGAGGGCCTGGACCTCTCGGGCGCCGCCTACGAGTGGAACTACGCGCGGCAGATGCTCGAGATCCGCCTCGCCGAAGCGCGCGGCGCGACCCAGGGCGAAGCCGGCGCGGCGCTGTCCAAGGACCTGTTCAGTGAGCGCTTCCTCACGCGGCGCGCGCTGCTGCGCGCCATCGACCCGGCAGAGCCGGTGCCGCCGGTGCTGCTGATCGACGAGCTCGACCGCGCCGACGAGCCGTTCGAGGCCTTCCTGCTGGAAGTGCTGTCCGACTACCAGATCACGGTGCCCGAGCTCGGCACCGTCAAAGCTCTGGTGCCGCCGGTGGTGGTGCTGACCAGCAACCGCACGCGTGAGATCCACGACGCGGTCAAGCGCCGCTGCCTGTACCACTGGGTCGACTTTCCCGACGCCGCGCGCGAGCTGCAGATCCTGCAGCGGCGCGTGCCCGGCGCCAACGCCGCGCTGGCGGCACAGGTCGTGGCCTTCGTGCAGAAGCTGCGCACGGTGGAGTTGTACAAGCAGCCGGGCATCGCCGAGACCATCGAGTGGGCGCGCGCGCTGATGGAGCTCGACACCATCGTGCTCGACCCGGTGGTGCTGCACAACACGCTGGGCGTGCTGCTCAAGTACCAGGACGACATTGCCCGCATGCAGGGCGGCGAAGCGGCGCGGCTGCTGGACGAAGTGCGGCGCCAGACCTTGCCCGCCTGACCACGCGCCGATCATGATTCCCGCCCGCCAGACACCGGGCCGACTGGCCGACAACGTCATGCACTTCGCGCGCGTGCTGCGCGACGCCGGCATGCCGGTGGGTACCGACCGCGTCGCACTGTCGCTGCAGGCGCTGCAGGTGGCGGGGCTCGAATCCAAGCGCGACCTGCACGCCACGCTCTGTGCCTGCATGCTCGACCGCATCGAACACCGCGAGCTCTTCGACCAGGCCTTCGAACTCTTCTGGCGCGACCCCGACCTGATGGGCCGCATGCGCGCCATGCTGCTGCCCAAGGTGCAACTGAAGAAGGGCGACGTGCCGCCGCCGCCCGAGAACCGGCGGCTGGGCCAGGCCCTCTTTCCGCACCAGCCCGACGCGCCACCGCCGCCCGAGCAGGAAGAGACCGAGATCCACGCCGAGCTGACCTGGAACGACCGCGAGGTGCTGCAGAAGGCCGACTTCGACACCATGAGCAGCGACGAGTGGCGCCAGGCGCGCCAGTTGCTGGCGCGCATGCAGCTCGTGTTCGAGCCGCTGCCGACGCGCCGCAGCCAGGCCAGCGCGCACGTCGGCCGGCCCGACTGGCGCGCCACGCTGGCCGCGATGGGCCGCCAGGGCGGGCAGGTGTGGGACATGCGCTGGCGCCGGCCACGCACCCAGCCGGCGCCGCTGGTGGTGCTGGCCGACATCTCGGGCTCGATGAGCCGCTACTCGCGCATGCTGCTGCACTTTGCACACACGCTGGGCCACGCCGAAGCGCGGGTCGAGAGCTTCGTCTTCGGCACCCGCCTGACGCGCACCACGCGTCTGCTGAAAAGCCGCGACCCCGACGTCGCGGTGGCGCAGGTGGTGCGCGTGGTGCAGGACTGGTCGGGCGGCACGCGCATTTCGCAGTGCCTGCACGACTTCAACCGCCACTGGGCGCGCCGCGTGCTGTCGGGCAACGCCACCGTGCTGCTCATCAGCGACGGCCTGGAGCACGGCCACACGCAGGAGCTGTCGTTCGAGATGGAACGCCTGCACAAGAGCTGCCGCCGCCTGCTGTGGCTGAACCCGCTGCTGCGCTTCGACGCCTTCGAGCCGCGCGCCGCCGGCATCAAGGCCATGCTGCCGCACACCGACGCCTTCCTGCCCGCGCACAACCTGCAAAGCCTGGCCGAACTGGCCGCGCTGCTGGCCAAGCCGCCCCTGTCGCCGCGCCTGCTCAAGGTGCGTGCGCCGTTGCAGGCACACTGAAACCCTCCGATCGCACAAACACCATGCAACTCACCAGCCAACAGACCCTGCCCGTCGGCCAGGCGCAAGCCTGGGAAGCGCTCAACGACATCACGCTGCTGCAGCAGGCCATCCCCGGCTGCGAAGGCATCACGCCCACCGGCGAGAACCAGTACGAGGTGTCCGTGATGGCCGCCATCGGCCCCGTGAAGGCCAAGTTCAAGGGCAAGCTGCAACTCGAAAACCTGCAGCCCCCCAACAGCTACACGCTGCGCTTCCAAGGCCAGGGCGGCGCCGCCGGCCACGGCAAGGGCCACGCCGACATCCGGCTCGAAGGCGCGGGCCCGAACCAGACGCTGCTGCACTACAACGCCACCGCCAGCGTCGGCGGCAAGATCGCGCAGATCGGCTCGCGGCTGGTGGACATGGCGGCGCAGAAGATGGCCACCGAGTTCTTCGAAGCCTTCAACCGCGCGCTGCAGGAGCGCTACGGCGTCGCCGCCGTCGTGCCTGCCACCGACGCGGCGCCGGCAGGCGGCTTCTTCGCCCGCGTGCTGGCCTGGCTGCGCAAGCTCTTCGGGGGCTGAAGTCCGGGCGGGCGGTGGCGCGATGAACGACGAACAACTGCTGCGCTACTCGCGCCACATCCTGCTTGACGAGATCGGCATCGAAGGCCAGGCGCGGCTGCTGGCGGCCCATGCGCTGGTCATCGGTGCCGGCGGCCTCGGGTCGCCGGTGGCGCTGTACCTGGGCACGGCCGGCGTCGGCCGCATCACGATCGTCGACCACGACACCGTAGCCCTCACCAACCTGCAGCGCCAGATCGCGCACAACCTGTCACGCCTGGGTCAGCCCAAGGCCGAGTCGGCGCGCGCCAGCATCGCCGCCATCAACCCCGACGTGCAGGTGCGCGCCGTCAACCGCCGTGCCGCCGCTGCCCTGCTCGACGAGCTCGTCGCGCAGGCGCAGGTGGTGCTGGACTGCAGCGACAACTTCGCCACCCGGCATGCCGTCAACGCATCCTGCGTGAAGCACGGCGTGCCGCTGGTGTCGGGTGCTGCGATCGGCTTCGACGGCCAGGTCTCGGTCTACGACTCGCGTGCTTCCGACCGGGGCCGGGGCCCGTGTTACGCCTGCCTGTTCCCGCCCGGCGACGCCTACGAAGAGGTGGCCTGCTCGACGATGGGTGTCTTCGCGCCGCTGGTCGGCATCATCGGTACCGTGCAGGCCGCCGAGGCGCTGAAGCTGCTGGTCGGCATCGGCACCTCGCTCGCCGGGCGGCTGCTGATGCTGGACGGTCGCACGATGCGCTGGGACGAGGTGCGGCTCGCGCGGCAGCCCCGCTGCACGGTCTGCGGCGCTTCGACGGACGCAGCCTGAGACCCGCCGCCAGCGCGTTGCGACGTTGAGTGCGATCGGACGCCGGGTTCAAAACCCTGCAATCAAGAAGCTGGCCGGCGCACCTATCGTGACGGCTCCCCTGCTTCCACTGGAGACCGCATGACCAAGCTCTACTACAGCCCCGGCGCCTGCTCGCTGAGCCCGCACATCGCGCTGCGCGAAGCCGGCCTGCCCTTCGACCTCGTGCTGGCCAGCACCAAGACCAAGAAGCTCGCCGACGGCACCGACTTCAACACCATCAACCCCAAGAGCTACGTTCCCGTGCTGGAGCTGAACGACGGCCAGCGCCTGACCGAGGGCCCGGCCATCGTGCAGTACATCGCCGACCAGGCGCCTTCGTCCCAGCTCGCCCCCGCCGCCGGCACGATGGAGCGCTACCGCCTGATGGAGTGGCTCAACTTCATCACCAGCGAACTGCACAAGGGCTTCTCGCCGCTGTTCAACCCTTTGATGCCCGAGGAAGCCAAGACGCTGGCGCGCACCAAGCTCACCGAACGCCTGAAGTGGGTCGACACCCAGCTCGAAGGCCGGGCCTACCTGATGGGCGACACCTTCACCGTGGCCGACGGCTACCTGTTCACGGTCGCCAACTGGTGCAAGCACGTCGGCATCGACTCGGCGCCGATGAAGAACCTGACGGCCTTCATGGCCCGAACCAGCGCGCGGCCCGCCGTGCAGGCGGCGCTGAAAGCCGAAGGCCTGATCCAGTAAGGCCGCGGCGGTGCACCGGGCTCACGCCAGGTGCGCCGCCGCCAGCAGCTCGCGCGTGTAAGGCTCGCGCGGCGCGGCGAACAGCGCCTCGGCCTCGCCGGACTCGATGACGTCGCCGCGCTGCATGACCATCACGCGGTGCGACATCGCGCGCACCACCGCCAGGTCGTGGCTGATGAAGACGTAGCTCATGCCGTAGCGCCGCTGCAGGTCGGCCAGCAGCCGCAGCACCTGCTGCTGCACCGACACGTCCAGCGCCGAAGTCGGCTCGTCGAGCACCAGCACCTCAGGCCGCAGCACCACCGCGCGCGCGATGGCGATGCGCTGGCGCTGGCCGCCGCTGAATTCGTGCGGATAGCGCTGCAGCACGCCGGCGACGCCGTGGCGCTCCGACAGGCCCACCTCGTCGAGCATCTCCAGCACCCGCTTCTCGCGCGCCGCCGGGTCCAGATCGGGGTGGTGCAGCGCCAGCCCTTCGCCGACGATCTGGCCGATCGTCAATCGCGGCGACAGCGACGCAAAAGGGTCCTGGAACACGACCTGCATGCGCCGGCGCATGGCGCGCAGGTGCGCGCGGTCGGCGTTGTCGATGCGCTCGCCGCCCATCGTCACCGATCCGGCCGAGATGTCCTGCAGCGCCAGCAGCGCCATCCCGAGCGTCGTCTTGCCCGAGCCCGACTCGCCGACGATGCCCAGCGTCTCGCCGCGCTTGAGCTGCAGCGTGGCGTTTTTCACCGCCTGGAACTGCCGCTTGCCGAACCAGCCTTCGCGGAAGCTGAAGCTGACGCCGACGCCGTCGCCCTGCACCAACACCGGCGCGTCGGCCGCCACCGGCTGCACGACACGCTCGGGCCGACTGGCCAGCAGCTTCACCGTGTACGCGTGCTGCGGCTTGCCAAAGACAGTGGCGGTGGCGCCTTGTTCGACGAGCTTGCCGCGCTCCATCACGCCGACGCGGTGCGTGAAGCGGCGCACCAGGTTCAGGTCGTGGGTGATGAACAGCAGCGCCATGCCCATCTCGGCCTGCAGCTCGTCCAGCAGGGCCAGGATCTGGGCCTGGATCGTGACGTCCAGCGCCGTCGTCGGCTCGTCGCAGATCAGCAAGCGCGGCTTGCAGGCCAGCGCCATCGCGATCATCGCGCGCTGGCGCTGGCCGCCGCTCAACTGGTGCGGGTAGACGTCGACGCGCTTGTCGGGCTCGGGGATGCCGGTGCGCGCCAGCAGTTCGATGGCGCGTGCGTGCGCCGCGTTCTTCAGCAGCCCCTCGTGCAGCATCAGCACTTCGGCGATCTGGTTGCCCACCGTGTACAGCGGGTTCAGCGCCGTCATCGGCTCCTGGAAGATCATGCCGATGCGGCTGCCGCGGATCGATCGCATCTCGCGGTCGCTCTTGGCCACCAGGTCGGCGCCTTCGAAGTGGATGGCGCCCGTCGTGACTGCGGCATCGACCAGCCGCAACACGCTCAATGCGGTGATGCTCTTGCCCGATCCGGACTCGCCGACAAGCGCGAACTTCTCGCCGGCATCGATGCTGAAGGAGACGTCGTCGACGACCGTGCTGACGCCGAAGCGCACGCTCAGGTGCTGGACTTCGAGCAGGGGTGCCGCCATGGTCAGGATTTCCGGGTGTCGAAGGCGTCGCGCAGCGCGTCGCCGATGAAGGTCAGCAGCAGCATCGTCAGCACCAGCACCGCGAAAGTCGGCACGATGATCCACCAGGCGTCGAGCTGGTTCTTGCCCTGCTTGAGCAGCTCGCCCAGCGACGGCACGGTGGCCGGCACGCCCAGGCCCAGGAAGTCCAGCGAGGTCAGCGCCAGGATCGCGACGCTCATGCGGAAGGGCAGGAACGTGATCACCGGCGTCAGCGAATTGGGCAGCACATGGCGCACGATGATCTGCGTGTTTGACAGGCCCAGCGCGCGCGCCGCCTTGACGTACTCGAGGCCGCGGTTGCGCAGGAACTCGGCCCGCACGTAGTCCGACAGGTCCATCCAGCCCCACAGGCTGAGCAGGATCAGCAGCAGCAGCAGCGAGGGCTCGAAGATCGACGCGAAGATGATCAGCAGGTACAGCTCGGGCACCGAGCCCCAGATCTCGATGCAGCGCTGCAGCACGAGGTCGACCTTGCCGCCGAAGTAGCCCTGCACGGCGCCCAGGGCGATGCCGATCAGCGTGCCGGTGAGCGTGAGCGCGAGTGCGAACCAGATGCTGACGCGAAAGCCATACAGCAGCCGCGCCACCATGTCGCGGCCGTTGCCCTCGGTGCCGAGCCAGTTCTTCGCACTCGGCGGCGACGGCGGCAGCGACTTGTCGAAGTAGTCGGTGGAGATCGCCGAGTGCGGGTTCACCGTCAGCAGCGCCCAGTTGCCCGGCTTGGCCAGCAGCTCGGTGATGAAAGGGTCCTTCCAGTCGGTGGCGGTGGCGAAGTCGCCACCCAGGGCCTTTTCACTCGGGTTGCTGAACATCGGCGCGAACCACTGGCCGTTGACCTTGGCCACGACAGGCCGGTCGTTGCTGACCAGCTCGGCCAGCGTCGAGGCCAGCAGCAGCACGCCAAAGATCCACAGCGACCAGTAGCCGATGCGGTGGCGGCGGAAACGCGCCCAGGCGCGCTGGTTGGGCGACAGGGGCTTGACCGACGGCTGCAACGCCGCCGTGCTGTCCAGCGGGGCGCCTGCAGGCGAAAGGACGGAACTCATCGGGCGCTCCCTACTTGGCCACGCTGCTGAACTGCACGCGCGGATCGACCACCACGTACAGCAGGTCGGACACCAGCTTGACCACCAGGCCGATCAGGGTGAAGAGGTACAGCGAGCCCAGCACGACGGGGTAGTCGCGCCGCACCACGCTCTCGAAGGCCAGCAGGCCCAGGCCGTCGAGCGAAAACAGCGTCTCGATCAGCAGCGCGCCGGTGAAGAAGGCCCCCACCACCGCCGCCGGGAAGCCGGTGACGAGCGGGATCAGCGCGTTGCGGAAGATGTGCTTGTACAGCACGCGTTCCTGGCTCAGGCCCTTGGCGCGCGCCACCAGCACGTACTGCTTGCGGATCTCCTCGACGAAGGTGTTCTTGGTCAGCATCGTCAGCGTCGCGAAGCTGCCGATCACCAGGCACGTCACCGGCAGCGCCAGGTGCCAAAAGTAGTCGGCGATGCGGCCTGTCCACGACAGCTCTTCCCAGTTGTCGCTGGTCAGGCCGCGCAGCGGGAACCAGTCGAAGTAGGTGCCGCCGGCAAAGAGCACGATCAGCAGCAGGCCGAGCACGAAACCCGGGATCGCGAAGCCCAGCAGCACGAACACCGTCGACACGGTGTCGAAGCGCGTGCCTTCGCGCACCGCCTTGGCGATGCCGAGCGGGATCGAGATCGTGTAGGCGATGAGGAAGCTCCACAGCCCGAGCGAGATCGACACCGGCAGCTTTTCCTTGATCAGCTGCCAGACCTCCTTGTTCTGCAGGAAGCTCTTGCCCAGGTCGAAGCGCGCGTAGCTGGCCAGCATCTCGACGTAGCGCACGTGCGCCGGCTTGTCGAAGCCGTACATCTTCTTCAGCTCTTCGACGCGCTTCTTGTCGATGTCGCGGCCGGCCTTGTAGCCGCCGCCGCCGCTGTCGCCGCCGCCCTTCTGCGAGGCCTGCGCCTCGGCCATGATCTGCTCGACGGGCCCGCCGGGGACAAACTGCGTGACGATGAAGGTGATGGTCAGCGCGCCCAGCAGCGTGGGCACCATCAGGGCGATGCGTTTGACGATGTAGGACAGCATGGCGGCCTATGGTCTCGTTGGATCAAGCGAACGCCGTGGAACCGGCTTTGCCGGGCCGCTGGCGTGCCTTGCAGGCCGCGCCGTGCCTGGCGGCCCGGCTCCTCGCCAGGCACGAAAGGTCCACTGGACCTTTCGAGTCCGGGCTCGACCCCCTTGAGGGGGAGCGGCGCAGCCGCTTCGGGGGTGGGTCATTTCATCCACCAGGTCCACAGCGGCCAGGGGCCGAACTCGTTGACGCCCGTGAAGTAGGTGTCGGCATTGAAGTACTTGGCCTGCACCTGGGGGACGCCGAAGCGGTTCCAGTACGACACGTTCTCGACGTTGAGGTAGAGGTCGGGGATCTGGAAGAAGCTCCAGGTCACGATGCGGTCGAGCGCCCGGCAGGCGTCGCGCAGTTGCTCCAGCGTGTCGGCGCGGGCGATGACGTCGATCAGGCCATCGACGGCGCGGCTCTTGACGCCGCGGAAATTGTTGTTGCCTTCCTCAGCGAAGGACTTGGAGCCCAGCAGCGCCGACAGCGTGCCGGCGTCGGGCAGCGTGAAGTCGCCGGCGGCCAGCGCGATCATGTCGTAGTCGTACTTCTGCAGCCGCGTGCGGTAGAGCGCGAAGTCGACGACACGGTCTTTCAGCGTGATGCCCAGCTTCTTCAGCAATGCCTGCCAGTCGTTGCTGCCGGCTTCGCGTGGCGTCAGGTACTCGATCTCGAAGGCTTCGCCCTTGGCGTTGCGCAGCGTGCCGCTGTCGTCGAGCTTCCAGCCGGCCTGCGCCAGCAGGTCGCGCGCCTTCAGCAGGTTGGCGCGCAGCGCGCCCTGCGAGGTGTCGTTGCGCGGCGCCTTCCAGGCCGGGCCGAAGACGCGCGGCGGCAGTTCACCGCGGAAGGGCTCCAGCAGCTTGAGCTCGCCGGGGCCGGGCAGGCCCGCGGCCGCAAACTCGCTGTTGTTGAACAGGCTCTCGGCGCGGCGGAAGATGCCGGTGCGGTTGGTGTGCTCGAAGTCGTAGGTGTGCACCAGCGCCTCGCGCACGCGGATGTCCTGGAACATCGGCCGGCGCATGTTGATGGCGTAGATCTGCATCAGCTGGCCGTAGCCGGTGACGAAGGACTGCTTGACGATGCGCTTGTCGTCCCACTTCACGCCCTTGTGCTGGCGCACCCATGCCCGCGCGCCGTACTCCTTGAGCATGTCGAACTCGCCGGCCTTGAAGGCCTCGCGCGACACCGGCTGGTCGGTGTAGTTGCGGTAGACGATGCGGTCGAAGTTGAAGTGGCCGCGCCGCACCGGCAGGCCGGCGCCGGCGGCGCCGCCGGCCTTGAAGGCCCAGTAGTTGGGGTTGCGCTCGAACTCGATGCGCCGCGGCATGTCGACCTTGGCGATGACGTAGGGGCCGGCGGCGATCGGGTAGTCGGTGGTCACCTCGTCGAACTTCTTGCCCGCGCCCCACTTGCGGCTGAAGATCGGCAGCGTGCCGGCCAGGAAGACCTGGTCGCGTGTCTTCTCGCGCATGTCGAAGCGCACCGTGCGGTTGTCCACCGCCTCGGCGCCGGCGATGCCGGCCAGCAGCGTCGGGTAGGTCGGCGAGGCTTCCTTGCTGGTCAGCATCTTGAAGGTGTGCACGACGTCTGCCGAGGTCACCGGGTCGCCGTTGGAAAAGCGCGCTTCGGGACGGATGCGGAAGGTCACCGACGAGAAGTCCGGCGCCACCAGCATCGACTCGGCCAGCAGCGCGTACATCGTCGACGGTTCGTCGGCGGCCAGGTGCGCCAGCCCTTCGAACATGAACATCAGCACGCCGGCCGGTGCGTTGCCGCGCGTCGTGAAGGGGTTGTACTTGTCGAAGCTGGTGCGGCGGTCGGGGTTGCGCAGCCGCAGCGTGCCGCCGCGCGGCGCCGTGGGGTTGACGTACTCGAAGTGCGTGTAGTCGGGTCCGTACCTGGGCGGGCCGTAGGCGGCGAAGGCGTGCACCCAGCGGCCGGTGAAGTCGCCGCCGCCGTCGGCCGGCGCCGCGCCGGGCGGGACCGCGGTCGCTGCCGTGGCGGCCGCTGCGGTCTGCAGGGCCCCGGCCCAGGGTGAAGCGGCCAGCAAGGCGGTGAGCCGGCGCCGCGCGCGGCCCAGGTCGTCGAGTGAAGTCATGTCGGGGGGAGCTTCTTGCAAGGACCAGAGCTTCTGGCCAGGATCAGGCAGCGGCCTTGGGCGCGGGCTTGAGCAGCCCCTGGCAGGTGGCGCGCTGCTGCTCGGCAACGTCGACCTTGGTGCACAGCGCGTCGAGCTGCGCCTGCAGACGCCGCAGCGTGGGCGTGTGCTTGCCGTCCTTGTTCCAGGCCCGCAGCTTGTCGCCGACGCGCTTGAGCCCGCGCACGCTGCGGCCCTGGAAGGCGCCGGCGTCGGCGGTGGCCTCGGCAAAGAGCTTGGCCGCCGTCTTCTCGACCCGCGCCGCGTCGTGCGGCGCCAGGTCCACCAGGGCCGAGAAGTAACCCGCACCCCACTGCAGCCGCGTCGCCGGGCCGTCGCTCTTGTCCCAGGCCTGCGCGTACCAGCGCAGCGCCTCGTCCTTCTGGCCGAGCTTGCGCGCGTTGCTGCCGAGCTGGCTCATCAGGTAGTACGGCGACAGGCTCTTGGCCAGGTTGGCCTTGAGCAGCGCCTCGCTCTCGCTCCACAAACCGGCGCGGCCGAGCAGGCCGCCAGCGGAGGTGATGACGGCCATGCGCTCGTAGCCGTCGGTGATCTCGCGGTCGGCGCGCGTGACGTGTTCGCGCACGTCCTTCAGCAGCGGCTCGGGCAACCGGACCTGCACGGCGTCCTTGGGCAGGTCCAGCCGCGCCAGCAGCACGCGGGCATAGAGCGCGCCCAGGCGGTCGCCGCGCGACAGCGTGGCGTCGGCCTCCAGCCGCTTGAGCGCCGTGTCGAAAGCCGCCAGCAAAGGCGCGCGGCCGGGGCTGTCCTCGGGCTGCAGCGCGCGCACGATGTCGTCGGCATTGTTGGTGACGACGTCCATGTGGGTGCGGCTCTGCGCCGGGTCGGCCAGCACCTTGGCGACGCGGTCGCGCAGGCTGTCGTCGGCCTTCACGCCCTTGCCGTCGTCGCTGGCGGCCAGCGCCTTCAGCCACAGCCGCGTCGTCGTCTCGGCGTCGGCGCCGGCGCTGGCGCCCTGGGCGACGGCCAACTGCACCAACGTGTCCGCGACCTCGGCCTTGGGCACCAGCTGCTGCTCGTCGGTGGCCCAGGAATAGAAGGCCAACATGCGCCAGTCGTTGGCCGGCAGCGCCTTGTCGGCCAGGGCGTCTGCCAGCACGTCCTTCACAGGACGGCCACCGGACAGCCCGCCTTGCAGCACCGCCATCACCTGCGGCGCATCGGCTTCACCGGGCAGCCGCGTGATCTCGCGGCCCTGCGGCGTGAACAGCACCACCGTCGGATAGCCGCTGACCTTGAAGCGCGTGCCCAGCTTCTGCGCGCCGGGGCGGTCGCCGTCGACGTGCACGGCAACGAACGACTTCGACAGCGCCGCGAAGTCCTGGCGGTTGAACAGCGTCGCCTTGAGCTGGTTGCACGGCGGGCACCAGGTGGCGCCCCAGTACAGCAGCAGCGGCTTGTTCTGCGCCTTGGCCTGGTTGAAGGCGCGGTCGACATCGGCGTCGGTGGCGGCCGGGACCCAGGCGACGTTCTTCGACGGCAGGCCCGGTGCCGCCAGCACCGGCGCCGCGGTCAGCGCCAGCACGGCAGCGTTCAGGCAGCCCAGCGCCAGGGTCAGGCGGGCTGCGGCAAGGATCGGCTTCATGGTCTTGACTCCGGAGCAGGGCGCCGTCCCGGCAGCGGCGGGTGGCCGCGCGGGCGGGCGCCGGACGAGGCGGGATTGTGCGCTGGGCGCCGCGCCCCGGCAGCGCGGGGTTCCCCGCTGGGCGGACGGCTGGCGGCCGGAGCGCAGGTCGACAGCCCCGCGGATGGGGGGTTGGTCACGCTATTTCCGCACGGCTCGGGGCCCCTGATCGCCGGGGTCCGGCCCGACGGCGAGGAAAACTCCTACGATGAACGGTTGACTCGACCACCTGCCTGCCCATGAAGACCCCTCCCCGTGCTGCGCTGCATCGTGTGCTGGCCGCGGCCTTGCTCGGGGCCAGCGCTTGCCTGGCCGTGGCGGCCGACCCGAAGGCCTCGCAGTACTACGAAGACGCGCTCGCCCGTTTCGAGAAGAAGGACCACAAGGGCGCCATCGTCCAGCTCAAGAACGCCATCAAGCTCGACCGCAAGATGCTGCCGGTGCACGTGCTGCTGGGCCGGGCGCTGCTGGCCAACCACGAGATCGTGGCCGCGCAGGTGGCCTTCGACGAGGCGCTGAAGCTGGGCGTCAACCGCGCCGAGGTGGTGGTGCCGCTGGCCAAGGCGGTGCTCGCCCAGGGCAAGCGCCAGCCGCTGCTCGACGACCCGCGCTTTGCCACGGCCGGCCTGCCTGCCGGCGTGCGGCTGGACCTGCTGGTGCTGGTGGCTTCGGCGCAGACCGATCTGGGCCGCCCGAAAGAGGCCCTCAAGGCGATCGAAGAAGCCCGGGCCATCAATCCCGCGTCGCCCGACACCTGGCTGGCCGAAGTGCCGATCCGCATCCGCGCGCGGCAGTTCTCCGAGGCAGTGGCCGCGGCGGACAAGGCCCTGGCACTGTCGCCGGGCTCCGCCGACGCCGTCTATCTGCGCGGCTCGGTCTCGCACACCCAGGGCAACCTCGCGCAGGCGGTGGCCACCTACGGCAAGGCGCTGGAACTCAACCCGGCCCACGTGGAATCGCTGCTGGCCCGCGCCGGCATTGCGCTGGACCAGAACCGTGCCGCCGATGCCAAGAAGGACCTCGCCGAAGCCCGCCGGCTGTACCCCAAGGAACCGCGCGCGCTGTACATGGGCGCGGTGCTGGCCGACCGCGAAGGCGACAGCAAGGCCGCCAAGGCCGCCCTGTCGGAGATCACCAACCTGATCGATCCGGTGCCGATCGAGTTCATGCGCTACCAGCAGCAGGTGCTGATCCTGGGCGGGCTGGCGCACCACGGCCTGGGCCAGCGCGAGAAGGCCAAGCCCTACCTCGAGGCCGTGCAGCGCGAGCAGCCCGGCAGCCCGGTGTCCAAGCTGCTGGGGCAGATCCACCTGGCCGACAACAACGTCGACCGCGCCATCGAGTCCCTCGAAGGCTACCTGCGCAACTTCCCCACCGACGCGCAGGCCTTGTCGCTGCTGGCATCGGCCCACATGAGCCAGGGCCGCCATGCCCGCGCGGCCCAGATCATGCGCGACGCCCTGAAGGTGCAGGACAAGCCCGAACTGCGCTCGATCCTGGGCCTGAGCCTGATCCGTGGCGGCCGCAACCAGGATGCGACGGCAGAACTCGAAGCCGCCTTCGCCAAGGACGCGAACCAGGTCCAGGCCGGTGCGGCGCTCGTCGGCCTGTACCTGGCCGACAAGAAGAACCGCAAGGCCGTCGACACCGCCGAGGCCCTCGTCAAGCGACTGCCGGCCCAGCCGGGCCTGCACAACCTGCTCGGCACGGCCCGGGCGCAGGCCGGGGACGCGGTCAAGGCACGCGCCGCCTTCGAGCAGGCCCTCAAGCTCGACCCGGCCTTCATCGATCCGCAGCTCAACCTGGCGCGGCTGGACATTGCCGCGCGCCAGCCCGAACCGGCCGTCGCGCGCCTGAACGCGATCCTGAAGACCAACGACAAGCACATCGAGACGCTGATCGAAGCCGGCCAGCTCTACGCCCAGCGCGGCAAGACGGACGACGCCAACCGGCTGCTCGCGCGGGCCGCCGACCTGAGCACCGCGCCCGGCGACCTGCAAGCCGGCCTGGCGCTGTTCGAGTTTCACCTCCGCGGCGGCCGCATCCCGGCTGCGCAGGAGGCCGCCAAGCGGCTGCTGGCCAAGGCGCCCGAGGACGTGATCGTGTTGCTGGCCAGTGCGCGCGTCGCCATCGCCGCCAAGAACCCCGAGGCTGCGCGGCCGGTGCTGGTCAACGCCGCCCGGCTGGCCAATTTCGACGCCGGGCTGCTGACCAAGATCGCGCTGCTGCAGATGGGCGCGGGCGACGCCAAGGCGGCGGCCTACACCTTGTCCAAGGCGGTGCAGGGCGACGCGGGCCATCTGCCGGCGCAAGCCCTGCTCGTCGATGCCGAGCTGCAGCTCGGCGACCTGGTCTCGGCCGAGAAACGGGCCCGCGAAGTCGCCCAGCGCAACCCCAAGCTGGCCGTGGGCCACGCCTTGCTGGGTGACGTGGCCGCCGCCCGCGGCCAGGCCCCCGCAGCACTGGAGGCCTACCGCAAGGCGCAGCAGATCGAGCCCAGTACGTCCAACGTGCTGCGCGTGTACCGCGTGCTGGCGCTCAAGGACTATGCCAGCGCCAGCACGATGGTCGACCAGTGGCTGAAGAACCACCCGCAGGACGCTGCCGTGCGCCGCGTGCAGGCCGACAGCCTGCTGCGCTCGGGCAATACGGCGGCGGCCCGCACCTCGTACGAACAGCTGTTGAAGAGCTTGCCCAACGACGCCGACGCGTTGAACAACTACGCACACGCGTTGCTGGCGCTGAAGGACTACCCCGCGGCCACCAAGGCCGCCGCGGCGGCCATGGCGGCCAGACCGGAAACGCCGCGCTTCATCGGCACCGCCGGCTGGGTGGCCTTCAAGTCAGGGCAGATCGACCGCGCCTTGCAACTGCTGCGCGATGCAAGGCTGCGCGACCCCAACAACGCGGACACCCGTTACTACCTCGCGGCAGCGCTGGCCGGCGCCGGCCGCCAGACCGAGGCCCGCGATGAACTGAAGACGGCGCTGCAAGGAGGCACCGGCTTTGCCAGCGCCAACGATGCGCAGGAATTGCTCCGGACATTGAAATGAGGGGTTCCCCAAGCTGTCGCTGCTCCTTACACTTGTAGCCATACAGAGTCATCTCACCAGCGTAAGTCATTGATATAGAACATATTTCAGGCAGTGGCCCAGCGATTGCAACTCTGCTCCGTATCGAGTCTGTGGTGCCCAAAGCGCCGTACCTAAGAGGGATTTCATGAAAAGATTCAACCTGGTTTCCATCGGATCGGCGCTCGCGCTGACCTTGGGCATTGCTGTCCCGGCTTCGGCGCAGATGACCTACAACTTCGCCACCGGCGGCAACTGCGACTTCCCGCCCGCCACCTGCACGGTGACCGGCACCACCACGGTGGCCAAGAACCTGACCATGACCGGCTGGTCAGCAGCGGCAGGCGCGACTTTCGCCGCAGCCACCATCACCGACCAGACCTCGTCGGGCATCGGCATGACCGGTGGCACCGAGACCGGCACGGCCCCCGACCACGGCATCGACAACAACGTCAACACCGAACTGGTGCTGCTGAACTTCGGCACCAACAAGGTCGTGCTGACGGGCCTGGCGACCGGTTGGTCGCAAAACGACACCGACATCGCCGTGCTGCGCTGGACCGGCGCGACCGGCCCCGACCTGAGCACGACCAAGGTCACCGACAGCGTCAGCGGTCTGGTCGCCAAGGGCTGGTCGATCGTCTCCAGCGCCGACCTGGACGGCAGCACGGCCACCGGTGCCACCTATGGCGGCCTGAGCACGTCGACCGGTCTGAGCGTGACGGCTGGCAACAGCTCGAGCTGGTGGATCGTCAGCTCGTACTTCGGCGGCGGCTCGCTGGCCCTAGACGGTGCGGCCGACTACTTCAAGCTCCTGTCCGTGGCGGCAACCTGCTTCAGCAGCACCGCTGGCGGCGCTTGCAACAGCAGCGTGCCCGAGCCCGGTTCGCTGGCGCTGGCTGGCCTGGCCCTGGCGGGTGTCGGCTACAGCCGTCGCAAGAAGGCCCAGTGATTGCGGGGGCAGTTGCCCCTGGCCTCGAACGAAGCCGGTCTCTGACCGGCTTTTTGTTTTTTGGCTGCGGTTTTGTGCCGCCCGCCAACAGCTACGGGGCCGCGCCGACGCCCTGCAAGCCAGCCGCCCAGGACCAAGCCTCTTGCGCCATCGCCTGCACCGGCTCGAGACCACCCCAGCGCCCGGCCAGTCGTTCGACCGCGCCGTCGTCGTTGGCACCCAGCGCCACGGCCAGCGCGAGATGTTCGGACCACGGACCTTGAGCGGCGAGCAACGCCTGCACGGCAGGTTCGCCCAGGCGCAAAGGTTCCAGCAGCTCGGCCAGCGGCACCTGCAGCAGAACCTCGAGCATCGAGAACAAGCCGACGCTGAAGAGCGCGTCGGGTGCGTCGAAGCCCTCGGCCCGCGCCAGCAGCTCCAGCAACCGGCCGCGCGCCAGCGCCTGCTCCTGCAGCGCTGCTGAAAGCACGCGGTCGCCGCAGGCCGACAGCAGCATCACCGACAGCCAGCGCGTCAGCTCCTTGCGGCCCAGCAGCAGCACGGCCTGCTCGACCGACTCGACGCCGCGCGACAGGCCCATCGCCGGGCTGTTGGCAAAGCGCAGCAGCCGGTACGACAGCGCCACGTCGGAGCGCACCGCCTCGGTCAGCACGGCGGTGTCGCGGTTCAGCGCCAGATGGTTCATCAGCTCACAGATGCGGTGGGCCGCCGCGTTCAGCGGCCGCGACGCGGCCGACGCGGAGCGCCCGAGTTCGCCGCCGACGAGCCAGAAGCCTGCCCGGAGCAGCCGCTCCATCTCGTCCACACCCGCCAGACCGGTGGCGATCAGCGGCAGGCGCGGACGCGCCTCCTGCCAGCGCTGGGCCGACAGCAAGAGTGTGTCGACGCCTCCCTTGCCGCCGTGCAGCACCACGAAGTCCGCCGTCGGCGCGGCCTGCGGCGGGCCGTCCTCGACGCCCAGCCGCAAGCCGCGTGCACGCAGCGCGGCTGCGACTTCCGGTGCCAGCTGCGCCAGGTCGGAGACCAGCAGCAGCGAACCGGCGCCTGCCTGTTCGGCGACGCCGGGGCGGCCGATCACTGCGGCGCTCATCCGCGTCAGGGCCACACGCCCGGCGGCAGTCACCGGCTTCATCGCCACCAGCAGCAGAGCCTGGTGCGCGGCCAGTGAAGCGCGGTCGTCGCGTGCCGCCAGACGCCGCTGCACACCGGCAGGCAGCAGGAACTCGAAGCCCGCGACACCGCCCTTTGCGCCGACCAGAGGCTGGCGGATGCCGAAGGCGCTGGCGTTCGGTGCAGGCGCAGCGCCGGCGGTGGGCGGCTCGCCGCGCGCAGCCGCTGGGGTGGCGGTGCGCACGGGCGCCGGCGGGGGCGACATCAACCGACTGATCCAGGCAAACACTGCACGGCTCTCCGTTGTCGAGGTTCACTGCGTCGCGTCGGGCGGCGGCGCCAGCGCGGCTTGCGGCGATTCTTCGTCCGCCGGCTCGGGCGTGGCGCGCGCCAGCGACATCCAGACGGCGAAGGGTACCCGCACCGACCGCCGCGGCGCCGGCCGGATCACGACCAGCCGGTCCTCGTCGGCCACCATCACGCCGTACTCGGCAGGCACTTCGGACGCTTCGGCCAGCCCCGGCCGCAGCACGTACCAGCATTGGCTGGCGAGGGCCCGGTAGGCAGCGCCCTTGGCCGGCGAGCGCAGGTCCGTCAGCAAGTCGGCGCGGCTGACCTTGATCTCGTGCACCATCGGCTCGGTGTAGTCCTCCACCGTCGTGTGGCGGATCGAGAACACGTCCGGCATCGCCACCGCCCAGCGGGTGACGCCGTCTTCCGCCGCCAGCGGAGCGCGCAGGCCCAGGCCGCGCCAGACGACACGGCCGGCGCGCTGCATGTCGCGGGCCACGCGCGCCACCAGCGCTTCATGGGCAGCGAAAGCCGCCTGGTCGCGCCGGCGCCCCGCAGCGAGCATCTCGATGCCGGCGTCGCTGACACGCAAGGTCTCCCGGCCCTGGCCGTCCCAGTGCCGCGACAACAGGCCGGCGGCCAGCAGGTCCAGCTCCAGCGCGTCATGGCAGGGCCAGCCGGCGGAGCGCCAGATCTCGCGCAGGCGGCGCCGGTGCGCCACCTTCAGTCCGAGGCCGCCGTCGGCCACCAGCCGCCCGCGCTCCGGGCTTGCGCCCACGCGGCTACTCGACGACCTGCACGCCCTTCCAGAACGCCACCCGCCCCTTGATCTGGGCAGCGGCGGGCAGCGGATCGAGGTAGGTCCACACCGCATCGGGATTGGCGTCGCCGTTGACGAACAGCGTGTGGTAGCTGGCCTGCCCCTTCCATGAGCACATCGTCTTGGTGTTGCTGGGCAGCAGGAAGTCCTTGTTGATCGAATCGGCGGGGAAGTAGTGGTTGCCTTCGACGACCACGGTGTCGCCGCTCTCGGCCACGACGGTGCCTTTCCAGACTGCCTTCATCACGGTCTCCATGCCTGCCTTGGGACAAGCGGCGCAGATTACCACCCGGCCCGGGCGAACACCGTGTTCAAGTCCATGCAATGCTGGGCCGGCGCGGCCTGGCTACAGTGTGGGCATGAACACCACCACCCCCGTCACCCCTTCCACCGTGACCACACCGCGCGCGGTCGAACGCCTGGTGCAGGGCCAGGCCACCAGCGACGGCGCCGGCGTCAAGCTCGTGCGCGTGCTGACGCAGGACCTGCAGCGCCGGCTCGATCCGTTCCTGATGCTCGACGCCTTCGGCACCGACAACCCGGGCGACTACATCGGCGGCTTCCCCGACCACCCGCACCGCGGCTTCGAGACCGTGACCTACATGCTGCAAGGCCGCATGCGGCACCGCGACAGCGTCGGCAACGTCGGCCTGCTGGTGCCCGGCAGCGTGCAGTGGATGACCGCCGGCCGCGGCGTCATCCACAGCGAGATGCCCGAGCAGGCCGACAGTGCGATGGAAGGTTTCCAGCTCTGGCTGAACCTGCCCTCGCACGCCAAGATGCGCGACCCCTGGTACCGCGACATCGCCACCGACGAAGTGCCGCAGTGGCAGGGCGACGGCGTGCTGGCGCGCGTGATCGCCGGCCACAGCCACGGCGTGGCCGGCGCGATGCAGCGCGAGGTCACCGAGCCGCTGTACCTGGACCTCCACCTCGCGCCCGGCGCGCACTTCGAGCAGCCACTCGCCGCCGAGTTCAACGCCCTGGCCTACGTCTACCGCGGCGAGCTGTCGATCGGCGACCCGCTGGTGCGCCGTCAGCGCATGGCGATCCTGGCCAACACGCCGGGCAGCGACGGCACGGTGCTGGTGGCCGGTGCCGAGGGCGCGCGCGCGATCCTCGTCGCCGGCCGGCCGCTGAAGGAGCCGATCGCGCAGTACGGGCCCTTCGTGATGAACACGCAGCAGGAGATCTTCCAGGCGGTTCAGGACTTCCAGGCCGGCCGGCTGGCGTGAGCCGGCGCCTGCGCCGCCGGCGCGGCTACCGGTCCTTGCGCAGGACCGCCACGGGTGCGGCCCTGGAGCCGGCCACGAAGACGCTGTAGATGCCGTTCACGCGCAGGATCTGGTCGCTCAGCGTCAGCAGCGGCGCACCCAGGCCGGGCGCCGTGATGCGCAGCACACCGTCGGTGCCGCCGCCGGTGGTGGGCTCGACGCTGGCATAGCCCGATGCCGTGCCGACGGCGACGCTCGCGGCCACCGAATCGAGGTCCAGCGTCATTGCCAGCGGCAGCGCGGTTTCGGCCAGCGCATTGACCAGTCGCAGCTTCAGCCGGGCCGACTCGGTGGGCAGGCGGTTGTCGTCTTCGACCCAGCTCGCGCGGCCGGCGCCCCGCGGGCCGTGCACCAGCAACGTGTAGTCGCGACCGGCGCCCAGCGTGAAGGCCGGCGCGCCGAGCGCCGTGCCGTCGACGCGCACGGCGACCGCCGAAACACCCACCGGCACGAGTTGGTAGCCGGCCAGCGTCGGCGAACCCAGTCCGCTGCCGAGGTCCACGGTGCCGACCGTTGCGTCGACGGTGCCGCCGTCGGCCACCAGCGCCGCCAGCCGCACACGCGCGTGGCGCGCGTCCTCGCGCGTGATGGCGCCCTGCTGCGCCAGCACCAGGGCGCCCACCAGCACGCCGCCGCCGCCGCCAGCGCCCGACGCGCTGCGCGCACCTGGGGTCAGCACCAGTGTCGCGACATGGCGGCTGGGCAGCGCGAGCAGCGGCACGTCCAGCCGCACGTCGGTCTTGCTGCTGGCCGCGGTGACGCGCAGGCGCCAGTTGCCGCTGTTGACGGTGATGGCACTGCCCAGCGTGCCCGGCGCAGCGCCGGCCTGCACCGGCACGGCCGCGGTCAAGGGCTCGTCGGTGCCGGTCAGGTAGACGTCCAGCGAGCCGGCATCGGTCGAGGTGTTGAACACGCGCAGCGAGGCCTTGCCCGCGTCGGCTGCGCCGGCGTTGTCGTCGAGCAGCACGTGCCGCAGGGCGCCGGCGGCACCGTGCGCGAGCACGGTGTAGTGCTTCTTGGCCGACAACGCGGCCGTGAAGCTCACCAGCGAGGTCGCCGAGCCGCTGCTGCTGATCGAGCTGCTGGCGTCATCCGGGTCGACCTCGGCGTAGCCGGCGCTGGAGCCGTACGGCACGGCTCTGAGGCGCTGCTGGTCGCCCATGCGCAGGTCCAGCTGCGCATAGCCCGAGCTGGCGTTGACCAGCCGCACCTGCGCCTTGGTGCGGTCGGTGCCGCCGCCGCAACCCGTCATCACCAGGCTCGCCAGGGCCAGTGCCCAGGCCGCTGCGACCGTCCATGAGCTCGTCATCGTGTTCCTCGCCATGCGTGAAGCAAAGTCGCATCATGCCTGCGGCCCCAGCGCAGCGGCAGGCAGCCGCCAGGTGCCGAGCTGAAACTCGAGCCAATCGGCCAGCGGCGCTGCCGCCAGGGCCTGTGCCGCGCTGTCGGCGCCGTGTTCGCACACCTCCAGCCCCTGGCCGAGTTCGTAGCTGGAGTCGAACCAGCCGCAGCCTTTGGGGCGGTCTTCCGGGGCTTGCACAGCCGCCGGCAGGACTTCGCCCCAAGGGCCGGTGGAAGAAGCGGGCGCCGGCCCGCGTGCGCACTGCCGGGGCAAGGCGTGGCACAGCCGGCGCAGCGGTGCGCAGAGCTGGTGCAGGGTTGGCAAGTGGATCATCGTGGGCCTCCTGGTTGCAGAGGTCCGCATGCTCCGGCCGCGCCCGCGCCCGATCCATCGCCCCGCAGCGGGAACGGAGAGGGCCCGCCACGGGGGCCCTCCGCCGGGGGGGCCCCCGCGGGGTGGCGTCAGCCGAAAGGCCGCACGCCGATCCAGGCGCCGTGGGCCCAGAAGGCGAACGCCACCCAGGCCGCGACACCCACCGCAACGGCCGCCAGCGTCGGCGCCAGCCGGCCCGGCGCGGCGACTTCGCCCGCCGCGCGGTCGCGGGCACGGGCGGCGCGGAAGCTCAAGGCCGCCCAGACCAGGAAGCCGCCGAACAGCAGCACGTCGGCCAGGTTGCCGTTGGCCAGCAGGTGGGCCGCGGCCCACAGCTTGATGCCCAGCACCATCGGGTGGCGCAGCCGCGTCTTCAGGCTGTTGCCCGGCACGTAGGCAGCGACCAACAGCACGAACGCGGGCAGGGTCAGCAGCGCCGCCAGGTGCCGCGTCCACAGCGGCGGCAGCCACAGCACCACCGGCTGCTGACGCGCCTGGCCGTAGCCCCAGACGATGAGCGCAAAGCCCAGCAGAGAAGCCAGCGTGTACAGCCCCTTGTAGGCGTTCTCGCCGATGCGCGCGCGCACGCCGGTGCGCCAGTCCTCGGCCACCACCCGCACCGAGTGCACGCCCAGAAAGATCACGAGGCCCAGGATCAGTGCAGTCATGGCGGTTTCCGGTGCCGTTTCAGTGTGCGCATTGTCGCTGTCCCGGGTCGGCACGGGACCTGCTGACCGGGGGGCGCGCACTACACTTCCGCTCGCTTCGCCCGCGGCCCTGCCCACCACCCCACGCCTCCTCGTGGAGACCATCGTGCTGATCACCTTCGTCGTCGCCTACCTCATCGTCACCATCACCATCGGCCTGCTGGCCGCGCGCCGCGTGCACAACGCCAAGGACTACATGGTCGCCGGGCGTTCGCTGCCGCTGTACATGAACGTGGCGACGGTGTTCGCGACCTGGTTCGGCGCCGAGACCGTGCTGTCGGTGTCGGCGACATTCGCCAAGGACGGCCTCGGCGGCATCCCGGGCGACCCTTTCGGCGCCAGCGTGTGCCTGGTGCTGGCGGCGCTGCTGTTTGCCAAGCTGTTCTACCGCATGAACCTGCTCACCATCGGCGACTTCTACAAGCAGCGCTACGGCAAGGGCGTGGAAGTGCTGACCAGCCTGGCCATCGTCGGCTCGTACCTGGGCTGGACATCGGCGCAGATGACGGCGCTGGGTCTCGTGATCCACGTCCTCAGCGGCGGTGCGCTCGACCTCAACAGCGCCATCTTCATCGGCGCTGCGGTGGTCGTGGTCTACACGATCTTCGGCGGCATGTGGTCGGTGGCCTTCACCGACCTGTTCCAGACCGTCGTCATCCTGATCGGCCTGACGCTGGTGGCGGTGCTGGTCGGCGACCTCGCCGGCGGCGCCGGCAAGGTGCTGTCGCAGGCCGCTGCCGACGGCAAGTTCAACTGGCTGCCCGAAGACGCCAAGGGCTGGTGGCTGATGGCCGGCGCCTTCTTCGCCTTCGCTTTCGGGTCGGTCCCGCAGCAGGACGTGTTCCAGCGCATGACCAGCGCCAAGGACGAGAAGACCGCCGTGCGCGGCACCCTCCTGGGCGGGCTGATCTACTTCTGCTTCGCCTTCGTGCCGATCTTCATCGCCTACGCGGCACTCGTCACCGACCCCGCGCTGGCCAGGCACTTCGGCTCCGACGACGCGCGCGAGATCCAGCGCATCCTGCCCGACCTGGTGCTGGGGAAGATGCCGCTGTGGGCGCAGGTGATGTTCTTCGGCGCGCTGCTGTCGGCCATCCTGTCCACCGCCAGCGGTGCGCTGCTGGCGCCGACTTCGCTGTTCACCGAGAACGTGCTGCGGCCCTTCGTGCCGCGCATGGGCGACCGGCAGTTCCTGCTCACGCTGCGCGTCATCCTCGTCACCTTCACCGCCTGCGCGCTGCTGTTTGCGCTCAACAGCAAGAGCACGATGTACGAGATGGTGCAGAACGCCTACAACGTGACGCTGG
>JAYUPN010000230.1:0-9031 GCA_043760065.1 Rubrivivax sp. | reverse complement strand
CCGTTGGCCGCGTCGCAGCGCAGGCCGCAGAACTCGCCGCCCAGGCCGTCATTGCCACGGCCCAACGCGCGGCGGGCGAGGGCGCGCACGCGGGCTTCGAGTTCGTCCAGGTCGAAGGGCTTGGCCAGGTAGTCGTCGGCACCGGTGTCGAGGCCCAGGATGCGGTCGCCGACGGTGCCGCGCGCGGTGAGGATCAGCACCGGCGTCGCCAGGCCCGCGGCGCGTGCCGCGGCCAGCACGCTCAGGCCGTCCAGTCCCGGCAGGCTGAGGTCGAGCAGCACGACGTCGGGCACGCTGGCCTGCCAGCGGTCAAGCGCGCGCGCGCCGTCGCCGCAGACCACGACCTGCATGCCGCGGCGCTCGAAGCTGCGCTGCAGGGTGGTCTGCATGGCAGCGTTGTCTTCGACGAGCAGCAGCTTCATGGGTGGGGACGGATTATCGGCAGCGCCGGCGCGTCGCCCGGACTCTCGGTGATTCCCCGGGGGTCCGCGACAGCCGTTTGACAGCGCCGCAGGCCATCATTCACGGCATCGTATTTCAACGTTCCCTAGGAGACCTGCATGCGTCGCGACACCTTCCTGAAGAGCCTGGCCGCCCTGGCCGCTGCCGGCACGCTGCCGCTGTCGGCGCGTGCCGCCGCCAACCTGAAGATGATGATCCCCGCCAACCCCGGCGGCGGCTGGGACACCACCGGCCGCGCCCTGGGCAAGGCGCTGCAAGAGTCCGGCGCGGCCGCGGCCGTGACCTTCGAGAACAAGGGCGGCGCCGCCGGCGCGCTGGGTCTGGCGCAGTTCCTCAACTCGGCCAAGGGCGACCCGAACGCCCTGATGGTGATGGGCGCGGTGATGCTCGGCGGCATCATCACCGGCAAGCAGCCGGTGACGCTGACGCAGGCCACGCCGCTGGCGCGCCTGACGAGCGAGTACAACGTCTTCGTGGTGCCCGAGGCGTCGCCGCTGAAGACCATGAAGGACGTCGTCGAGCAGCTCAAGAAGGACCCCGGCAGCGTCAAGTGGGGCGGCGGTTCGCGCGGCTCCACCGAGCACATCGCGGCGGCCATGCTGGCGCGCGACGTCGGCGTCGATGCATCCAAGATCAACTACGTGCCGTTCCGGGGCGGCGGCGAGGCGGTGGCCGCGATCCTGGGCAACAACGTCAGCGTCGGCGGCAGCGGCTACAGCGAGTTCCAGCAGTACATCGACGCCGGCAAGATGCGCGCCATCGCGGTGACCTCGGCCGCGCGGCTGAAGGGCATCAATGTGCCGACGATGAAGGAGCAGGGCTACAACGTCGAGATCGGCAACTGGCGCGGCGTCTACGGCGCGCCGGGCATCACGCCCGAGCAGCGCAAGTTGCTGGTCGATCTGATCGTCAAGGCCACCAAGACCAAGTCCTGGGCCGAGTCGCTGGAGAAGAACAGCTGGACCCCGGCGCTGCAGACCGGCAAGGAATTCGAGGACTTCGTCGACCGCGAATTCGCCAGCCTGCGCGCGACGATGGTCAAGGCCGGCATGGTCTGAGGCGCCGCCCGCAAAAGCGGGTGAAGCAGCCAGCGACGCGGGGGCCGGGAGCCCCCGCGCCGCCTTGAGCGCACAAGAACACCGAGGAGATCCCTGATGCCAGACCCCCAGCCCGCGCAGCGGCACCAGACCCTGATCGGCGCCGGCGCGCTGCTGCTGGGCCTCGTCATGGCCTATGGTGCCTCGAGCATCCCGGCGACCGCGGGTTATGCCGGCGTCGGCCCCAACTTCCTGCCCTGGGTCGTGGCGGTGGTGCTGATGGTGTGCGGCGCCTGGCTCGTGGTGCACGCGCGGCGCGGCGGCTGGCGCGACGTCGAAGCGCCCTCTGGCGGCGCGCGCGGCGACTGGACGGCACTGGCCTGGGTGGCGGCCGGCGTGGCGGCCAACGCGGCGCTGATCACGGTCATCGGTTTCATCCTGAGCTGCACGCTGTGCTTCATGCTGGCGGTGCGCGGATTGCGCGGCTCCGAAGGCAAGCCGCACGGCGGCACCCGCGGCCTGGTGATGGACTTCGTCACCGGCTTGCTGATCGCGGCGCCGGCGTTCTGGCTGTTCACCAAGCTGCTGGCCATCAACCTGCCGGGCCTCACCGCCAGCGGCTGGATCTGAGACGGTCGCGATGGACATCTGGAACCAGCTCCTGGGCGGCTTCGTCACCGCCGGCACGCCGATCAACCTGCTGTGGGCCTTCGTCGGCTGCGCGCTGGGCACCGCCATCGGCGTGCTGCCGGGCCTGGGGCCCGCGGTCACGGTGGCGATGCTGCTGCCGATCACGTCGCAGGTCGAACCGACGGCGAGCATGATCTTCTTTGCCGGCATCTACTACGGCGCGATGTACGGCGGCAGCACGACCTCGATCCTGCTCAACACGCCGGGCGAGACCGGCACCATGGTGACCGCGCTCGAAGGCTTCAAGATGGCCAAGAGCGGCCGCGCCGGCGCGGCGCTGGCCACGTCGGCGATCGGCAGCTTCGTCGCCGGCACCATCGCAACCGTGCTGGTGACGCTGTTCGCGCCCATCGTCGCCAAGTACGCGGTGCTGCTGGGGCCGCCCGAGTACTTCATGCTGATGGTGCTGGCCTTCACCACCGTCAGCGCAGTGCTGGGCAAGAGCACGCTGCGCGGCATGACGGCGCTGTTCGTCGGCCTCGCCGTGGGCTGCGTGGGTCTGGACCAGATCACGGGCCAGGTGCGCTACACCGGCGGCATCCCCGAGTTCATGGACGGCATCGAGGTCGTGCTGGTGGCGGTGGGGTTGTTCGCGGTCGGCGAGTGCCTGTACACGGCGCTGTACGAAGGCCGCAGCGAGCAGCAGCTCAACCGCATGGGCAGCGTGCACATGACGCGCAGCGAGTGGCGGCGATCGTGGCCGGCCTGGCTGCGCGGCACCTTCATCGGCTTTCCTTTCGGCACCATCCCGGCTGGCGGCTCGGAGATCCCGACCTTCCTGAGCTACGGCGTCGAGCGCAAGCTCAGCCAGCACAAGCACGAGTTCGGCACCACCGGCGCCATCGAAGGCGTGGCCGGGCCCGAGGCGGCCAACAACGCGGCCGTGACGGCCACCCTGGTGCCGCTCTTGACGCTGGGCATCCCGACCAGCGTGACGGCGGCGATCCTGCTGTCGGCGCTGCAGAACTACGGCATCAACGCCGGGCCGCAACTGTTCCAGACCAGCAGCACGCTGGTGTGGGCGCTGATCGCGTCGCTCTACATCGGCAACGTGATGCTGCTGGTGCTGAACCTGCCGCTGGTGGGCATGTGGGTCAAGCTGCTGAAGATCCCGCGGCCGCAGCTCTACGCCGGCATCCTGATCTTCGCCACCATCGGCGTCTACGGCATGCGCCAGAGCGCCTTCGACCTGTTCCTGATGCTGGGCATCGGCATGCTGGGCGTGCTGATGCGGCGCTTCGACTTCCCGACCGCACCCGTCATCGTGGGCATGATCCTGGGCCCGCTGGCCGAAGCCCAGATGCGCAATGCGTTGTCGATCGGCGAAGGCCACTGGAGCGTCTTCGTCGAGCGGCCGATGTCGGCCGCGCTGCTGGCGACGGTGGTGGCGGTGCTGGTGCTGCCGCGGCTGTTGGCCTTGCGCCATCGGGGCGCCTGAGCCGCCGCCTGAGCCGCGCACCGGCCGGCACTCAGTCGTACTGGGCGCTGATGCCGCTGCGGTCCTGCCCCGGGTCGGCGCCCGCCAGCAGGCGTTCCAGGTCGCCGGCCAGCTTGGCGTTGAGCGTGCGCAGGCGCTCCAGATCCTGCAACGCACGCGTCCTGTCGCCTTGCTGCAGGAACAGCGCGCCGCGGTACATGTAGGCCTGCGCGAGGTCGGGCTTGAGCGCCAGCGCGCGGTTGTAGTGCGCCAGCGAAGCGGTGAAATTGTGGCGGCCCTGCATGCGCAAGGCGAAGGCGAGGTTGTTGTGCGCCTCGGCCAGCCGTTCGTCGAGCCGCAGCGCGGCCTCGAAGCGCTGTTGTGCTTCAGCGAAGCGCCGCGCCACGAGGTGGGTGACACCTTCGTTGTAGAGCGCGATCGCCGTCGCGCGCGGGCCGGCTGCTGGCACCGGCAGCGGGTCGGTTTCGGCGCCGCCGGCCGGGGCCACTGCGGCCGTCAGCAGCAGCCAGGCCAGCAGCGTGCGGCGTGGCCTCACCGGCTCACCGACAGGCGCGCCAGCTGCACGCCGGGGACGCCGGTGTCCGCCTGCGCCGTCTGCCGGGTGATCTTCTCGAGGTGCTCGCTGGCGCGCGGCTTGTCGCCTGTGCGCTCTGCCGCCAGGGCCGCGCCGGCCATCGCGCGCAGCCGGTTCGGCTCCTTGCGCAGCACGGACTCGAACTCGCGCAGTGCGCCGGCGGGGTCGCCGCGTTCGAGCAGCGCGGTGGCCAGCACCTCGCGCGCCGGCAGCAGCGGGCCGGGCGTGACGACGTGCTTCTCGCTCGCGTCCTCGCGCTCGGCGGCCTGCTGCAGCCCGGCCAGACCGGCGTCGACCTGACCGGTCTTGAAGGCGGCGAAGTGCTGCACGACTTCGATCTGGATGCCGATCTGCTCGGCCCAGTAGCCGAGCTTGAGTTCGGTGGCGCGGTCGCGCAGCCGTGCCAGTCGCGCCAGTTCAGTGGCCGTGCCTGCGGCGTCGCGCAGCGCAGCCGCGCCGAGCCCACGCGCGTAGGCGTTGCTGGCCTCGGCCTGCGGGTACTTCGCCCACGGGTAGGCATCTGCCGCCGGCGTCAAGGGCAGCGTGGCCGCGGCCGCCCAGTCGCTCCGTTCGAGGACCAGCCGCGCGGGAATCGCACCGTAGGCATAGGCGGCAGCAAAGTTGTCGGGGCGCTTGGCGATGGCCTGCGCGCGCTCGCGCACGCCCTGCGCCGCGCGGTCCTGGCCCATCTGCAGGTGCGCATAGGTCATGTAGTCGTAGGCGTGCAGCGCGTTCGGCCCGCTGGCCGTGTCGGCCTTGGCCGATTCGGTGTTGGCGGCGACCGACGCGGGCCACGCGCCGACGCGGGTGAAGATGTGCGACGGCATGTGCTGCGCGTGCGCGGCCGCCGGGGCGATCTTGCTGTAGCGCTCGGCCGCCGACAGGCCGCGCGTGGCCAGCGGCGGGTAGTCGTAGCTGTGGATCAGGTAGTGCGCCGCACCAGGGTGCTGGGGCTGCTTGGCGAAGATCGGCTCCAGCAGGTTGGCCGCCTTGAGCTGGTTGCGGTACTGCTTGTCGGTGGGGTCGAAGTTGGCCGACAGCACGAGGCTGTAGAGGATCGTGGCCTCGGCATCCTCGGGGTGATTTCGGGACACCTGCTCGAGGCCGGTCTCGAGCGCCTGCGCACGCGTGCGGTGGTTGAGCTTGTCGGCATCCTGGAAGAATGCCGCGAGCGCGTCGACGTAGCCGCGTTCGCGGGCCGTGGACAGGCCCGCCTGGCGCGCCTGCGCGATCAGCGCCGCGCCATCGGCCAGGGTCTGCGCCGACAGGTTGCCGGGCCAGGCGAAGGGGTTGTCGAGCAACGCCAGCGCGCGCGCCCAGTGCACCATGCCGCACTTCGGGTCGGCCAGCGCGGCGCGCTCCAGCGGCGCCTTGATCTGCTCCCAGGCGAAGGAGTGGTAGAGCGCCATCGCCAGGTCGAACTCGCGTTGAGCCGCGGCATTGCAGGCGACCTCGAAATGCACGTCACCGAGCTTGCCTTCGCCTTCGTGGGCCAGCGACGCAGTGCACAGTGCGAGCACCGACAGGGTTGCCGCGGTGCGGGTCAGGGACATCGCCATGAGGGTCTCCCGGTGAGCCTGTGAGGATGGCGATTGGGCTACCGCCGCGGCGCCGTTGTCAACGGCGGGTGGCTGCAGTTCTTGGGGGTCGGGATGCCGCCCGTGGAGACCGCAAGCGCTGGCCCGGCGGCGGCGGGCAGCCGTGTGCGTCAGTCCTTCGCGCCGGTCGCCAGCGCACGTTCGTGCTGCATCGCGAGTGCGGCCTCGTCCGGGGCCGAGCGGGTGTCCCAGCCTTGCAGGTGGCGCTCGGCCAGCGCGGTGAGCGCATCGATCCAGGGCGGGCTGTCGTTGAGGCACGGCACGTAGTGGAAGGTCTCGCCGCCGGCGGCCAGGAAGGCGTCGCGCGCTTCCTGGGCGATCTCCTCCAGCGTCTCCAGGCAGTCGGCGACGAAGCCGGGGCACATCACGTCGACTCGCTTGACGCCGGCCGCGGCCAACGCCTGCAGCGTGGGCTCGGTGTAGGGCTGCAGCCACTTCGCCTTGCCGAACCGGCTCTGGAAGGTGAGCTGCACTTCGTTGGCCGCCAAGCCCAGCGCTGCCGCCAGCAGGCGCGCCGTCTTGTGGCACTGGCAGTGGTACGGATCGCCCAGGTGCTGGCTGCGCTCGGGCACGCCGTGGAAGCTGAGCACGAGCTTGTCGCCGCGGCCGTGCGCGGCCCAGTGCTGGCGCACCTGCGCGGCCAGGGCCGCGATGTAGGCCGGGTCGTCGTGGTACTCGGCGACGAAGCGGAACTCGGGCATGCGTCGCGCGCGCGCCGCCCACTGCATGACCTTGTCGGCCACGCTCGCCGTGGTGGCGGCCGCGTACTGAGGGTACAGCGGCAGCACCAGCACGCGGGTGGTGCCAACGGACCGCAGTGCGTCCAGCGTGTCGGGCAGCGACGGGTTGCCGTAGCGCATGGCGTGGCGGACGGTGATGTGGTGGCCGCGGTCGGCCAGCTGCTGCTGCAGGGCCGCCGTCTGGCGCTGCGTCCATACGGCCAGCGGCGAGCCTTGCGGCATCCAGACGCTGGCGTACTTGGCGGCCGAGCGGGCAGGGCGGGTGCGCAGGATGATGCCGTGCAGGATCAGCCACCACGGCAGGCGCGGGATCTCGACCACGCGCGGGTCGCTCAGGAACTCCGCCAGGTAGCGGCGCAGGGCCGGCGCGGTGGCCTCGTCGGGTGTGCCCAGGTTGACCAGCAGCACGGCCGTGCGCGCGGCGTTGCCGTGACGATGGACCGGCTCGGGGCGGAAGCTCATGCCGGGCCGCCGCTGCGACGGGCCAGCTCGTCCAACACGCACCGCCAGTCGACCGGCTTGGTCCAGCAGCCCGCGAAACCCGCTTTGTGCGCTGGCTGCTCGACCAGCGGCGCGTCGTCGGCGGTGCACAGGAAGGCCGGCAGTTCGGGCCGCGCCAGTTCGCGGCGCAGGGTACCCAGCAGCGCGTAGCCGGTGGTGTCGGGCAGGTGCAGGTCGATCACCAGCAGGTCGGGCCGGCAGTGCAGTGCCAGCTCCAGCGCCTCGGCGCCGCTGGCCGCGGTCTCGACCTCGACACCGTTCGCGAAGCGGCAGGCCTCGACGAACAGCAGGCTGTTGATGCGGTCGTCGTCGATGTACAGCACGCGCACGGGATCGATGCCTTCAGCGCAGTTCCAGCGGCACCTGTGGCTGCGTGTCGGCAAAGCGCAGCACGTCGAAGCTGACGCAGGCCGAGCCGGGATCGGCGGGCGTGCCGCCCAGGCCGATGGTGCCGCTGCCGTGCAGCATGCAGCTGCCGCGGCGCAGGCTGACGATCTCACCGTCATTGAAGCGCACGTAGGTGCCGTTGTAGCTGAGGTCGGTGATCTGGAAGCTGCCGCTGTGCCAGTCGACCCGCGCGTGCGAGCGCGACACGCGGCCGTCGTCGACGCAGAACGTCGCCTGCGGGCTGCGGCCCAGGATCACGGGCGTCTGCTGGCTGGCGAACAGGCGCTGCTGGTCGGCCCACATCAGGCGCAGGCCGTCGGGCTCGGACACCGTGCCGACGTCGCCGAAGAGGGTCGGCGCCATGTCGGAGGCGGCACCGCGCCGGCCGCCCATGACGTGCACCTGCACCGGCTCGGCGCGGCCGCGCAGCACCAGCCGGTCCAGGCTGCGAAAGCGGGCACGCAGTTCCTGCGGCAGGCCCTGCAGCACTTCCATCGTCAGCAGCGTCTCGTTGTCGCCGGCATGGTCGAGCAGCCGGGCCGCGACGTTGACGGCGTCGCCGAAGCAGTCGCCGGCCATCTCGACGACCTCGCCGCGCGCCAGCCCCACCTGAAGCCGCAGCGCGCGCAGCCCGGAAGAAGCGCCGCGCTCGCTGCCGCGCGAGACCATGCCCTCGAGCACCTCGTGCATCAGCATCGCGGCCTGCGTGGCGTGCATCGGATCGTCGAACACCGCCATCAGGCCGTCGCCCAGCGTCTTCACGACGTGGCCTTCGTAGCTGGTCACCGGCGCGCCGAGCGCGTTGACGCAGTGCGTGACGACCGAGGTCGCCTCGGCGTTGCCCAGCGTCTCGAACAGCGCCGTGCTGCCGCGCAGATCGGCGAAGAGGACGGTGCGGTCGGAAATGCGCGTCACAACGAGCCCCCAGGCTTGTCGCTGCGCGCCTCCGCCACCCCCCGAGGGGGCTGGCCCCGGACCGGGAAGCCCGGAACCGGCGCCGCGACCCGCGTCAGCTGGCCTTGATGCACTGCAGTCTACCGGCCTACAGGTTGTCGAGGTACGTGCGCAGCTTGTCCGACCGGCTGGGGTGCTTCAACTTGCGGATCGCCTTGGCCTCGATCTGGCGGATGCGCTCGCGCGTGACGTCGAACTGCTTGCCCACTTCTTCCAGCGTGTGGTCGGTGCTCATCTCGATGCCGAAGCGCATGCGCAGCACCTTGGCTTCGCGCGGGGTCAGGCTGTCCAGGATGTCCTTGACGACGTCGCGCAGGCCGGCCTGCATCGCGGCGTCGACCGGTGCCACGTTGTTGGTGTCCTCGATGAAGTCGCCGAGGTGGCTGTCGTCGTCGTCGCCGATCGGCGTCTCCATGGAGATCGGCTCCTTGGCGATCTTCATGATCTTGCGGATCTTGTCCTCGGGGATCTCCATCTTCTCGGCCAGCGTCGGCGCGTCGGGTTCGAAGCCGAATTCCTGCAGGTGCTGGCGCGAGATGCGGTTCATCTTGTTGATGGTCTCGATCATGTGCACCGGGATGCGGATCGTGCGCGCCTGGTCGGCGATCGAGCGCGTGATGGCCTGGCGGATCCACCACGTGGCATAGGTG
>JAYUPN010000229.1:0-9059 GCA_043760065.1 Rubrivivax sp. | reverse complement strand
CGCTGGTCCACCACTTGCGGCCGTTGATGACGTAGTGGTCGCCGTCCCTGCGGATGTCAGCCTGGATGTTGGTGGCGTCGGACGACGCCACCGCCGGCTCGGTCATCGCGAAGGCGCTGCGGAACTTGCCTTCGAGCATCGGCGCCAGCCAGCGCCGCTTGTGCTCGGCGCTGCCGTAGCGCGCGAAGACCTCCATGTTGCCGGTGTCGGGCGCCGAGCAGTTGAAGACCTCGCTGCTCCAGGGCACCGCACCCATGATCTCGGCCAGCGGCGCGTACTCCTGGTTGCTCAGGCCGAAGGTGAACTCGGCCTCGCCCTTGGCCGCGGTCGCGCCGTCGGCACGGGCGTGCGAATGCGCGCCCTCGGCGCTGGGTGGCAGGAACAGATTCCACAGCCCGGCGGCACGCGCCTTGGGCTTGAGCTCCTCGATCACCTGCAGCGGCGTCCAGCGCTTGCCGGCGCGCGTGTTGGCCTCGATCTCCTCGAAGTAGCGCGCTTCGGCCGGGTAGACGTGCGTGGCCATGAAGTCCTTCAGGCGCTGCTGCAGCTCCTGGGTCTTGGGTGAATAGCTGAAGTCCATGTCGTGCTCTCCGATTGAAGGTTGCAGTGGCGCGGGCCGAAGCCCTCAGCCCGCGCGTTGGGCGAATTGCCAGGCCATTTCGGCCAGCGGCCGGGTCGACGCGCCGGTGGCCCTGGCCTGCGCGCTGGAGGCGATGCCGTCGACCACCCGCTTGGCGATGCCCTGCGTGATCGACGCCAGTCGGAACAGGTTGTAGGCGAGGTAGAAGTTCCAGTCGGCGGCCAGGTCCTCGGGCCGCGCACGGCCGGTGCGATCGCAGTAGCGGCGCACGTACTCCTGCTCGCTGGGGATGCCCAGCGCTGCATGGTCCAGGCCGCCGATGCCGCGGAAGGTGCCCGGCGGGATGTGCCAGGCCATGCAGTGGTAGCTGAAGTCGGCCAGCGGATGGCCCAGCGTCGACAGTTCCCAGTCGAGCACGGCGATGATTTGCGGCTCGGTCTTGTGGAACACCAGGTTGTCGAGCCGGTAGTCGCCGTGCACCACCGAGACCTGCGTGCTGTCCAGCGCCGTCGCCGGCATGTGCGCCGGCAGCCAGGCGATCAGGCGGTCCATCTCGTCGATGGTCTCGGTGACCGAAGCCAGGTACTGCTTGCTCCAGCGCCCGATCTGGCGCTCGAAGTAGTTGCCCGGCTTGCCGTAGCCGGCCAGGCCAGTGGCGGCGACATCGACGTTGTGCAGTGCCGCGATGACGCGGTTCATCTCGTCGTAGATCGCGGCGCGGCCGGCGTTGTCGAAGCCGGGCAGCGACTGGTCCCACAGCACGCGGCCGTCCATGAACTCCATGACGTAGAAGGCGCGGCCGATGACGGCCTCGTCCTCGCACAGCAGCAGCATCTGCGCCACCGGCACGTCGCTGCCGGCCAGCGCCTGCATGACGCGGAACTCGCGCTCGATGGCGTGCGCCGAAGCCAGCAGCTTGGCCGCCGGCCCGGGCTTGGTGCGCATGACGTAGGCGCGGCCTGGCGTGAGCAGCTTGTAGGTGGGGTTGGACTGGCCGCCCTTGAACTGCTCGACGGCGAGCGGCCCGGCAAAGCCGCCGAGGTGCGCCGTCAGGTAGGCCTGCAGCGCGGCGACGTCGAAGGCGTGGCTCTCGGAGACCGAGCGCGTGCCGGTGTACTGTTCCATGTGCGTGGCCCTTCAGCGCTCAGCGATGGCCAGCAGCTTGTCGCGTGACAAGACCACCAGCCGGGTGGGTTCGACGCGCACCGCGCCATCGCGCTCGAAGCCCTTGAGCTCCTGGTTCACGCGCTGCCGCGAGGCGCCCAGCAACTGGGCCAGGTCTTCCTGCGCCAAGGCCAGGCCGATGCGGATTTCCTCGCCCTGCGCGATGCCGTAGCTGCGCGCCAGCAGCAGGATCTGCTTGGCCAGCCGCGCCTGCAGGGGCCGCGTGTTGAGGTCCTCGAACTGGTTGAACATCAGACGCAGGCGGCGGCAGTTCAGGCGCAGCAGCGCGTCGTACAACTCCACGTGCTGCGCCAGCAACTCCTTGAAGTCGGGCTTGCGCACGACGAGCAGCGTGGTGGCGCCATGGGCATCGGCATCGTGGGTGCGCGGCAGGCCGTCGAAGAGCGCGATGTCGCCGAACCATGTACCGGGCTCGGCGTAGGTCAGCGTGACCTGTTTGCCCGACAGCGACACCGAGCTGATGCGCACCGCACCGCGCGCCACGCCGCACCAGCTTTCGGCCACCGTGCCGCGCGTCGCCAGCGGGTCGCCGTCGGCCAGACGGCGAACCACGGCTCGCGAGAGGATCGCGCCTTTCAGCTTGGGGCTGAGCTTGCTGAACCATGCGCCCGACTCGATGTGATGAAGCTCTTCGATTGTAAGTACGGGGGTATTCATGGCTTGTCTCTGACGCGACAGGGGCGTCACGATGGCATTGTCTATCGTCGCGTCTTCACCTCAGCCAAGGATTGCCATGCCCACACCTGCACTCAGCATCCCGCACCGGCGTGACGAGGTCAGCCCCGAAGAGTGGCGGCTGCGCGTCGACCTGGCCGCGGCCTACCGGCTGGTGGCCTTGTTCGGCTGGGACGACCTCGTGTTCACGCACATCAGCGCCCGCGTGCCCGGGCCTGGCGGCGAGCACACCGGGGAATTCCTGATCAACCCCTACGGCCTGATGTTCGAGGAGATCACGGCCTCGAGCCTGGTCAAGGTCGACGCGAACGGCGTCAAGATCGACCGCACGCCTTTCGACGTCAACCCGGCCGGCTTCGTGATCCACAGTGCGGTGCACGAGGCCCGCCACGACGCCGGCTGCGTGCTGCACGTGCACTCGCTCAACGGCATCGCCGTGTCGGCGCAGAAGGGCGGCGTGCTGCCGCTGTCGCAGCAGTCGATCTTCGTGCTGTCGTCGCTGGGGTACCACGACTACGAGGGCGTGGCGCTGCGCGACGAAGAAAAGCCGCGCCTGGTCGCCGACCTCGGCGAGAGCAACTTCCTGATGCTGCGCAACCACGGCCTGCTCACCGTGGGCCGCACGGTGGCGGACGCCTTCCAGTCGATGTACCTGTTCGAGACCGTGTGCACGATCCAGGTCCGCGCGCAGTCCGGCGGCGGCGAACTGGTCACGGTCGACCCGCGCATCGTGGCCACGGCCCGGCAGCAGGCGGCGGCGGTGACCAAGGGCCTGGGCTCGCAACTGACCTGGCCCGGACTGCTGCGGCGGCTGGACCGCCGCAGCCCCGGCTACGACAACTGACGCGTTGCAATCGCACGCGGCGCGACGCCGTGTGCCACGGGGGCCGCAATAGGCCCGGAAATGGCCCTCAACTTGGGCTTTCAGACCCCAGTTCACGAGGGTGCATCTGCTAGAGTCGCTGGCGGTTGGGCTTCCACACACCACTTACCGCATGCACACAAAGCAGCCTTGGCTGTCCCTTTTGATCGGCACTGCCGCGGCGCTCGCCGTGACCGTGTCGTCAGCGGCCGGACTGGGCTCGGGTGCAACCACAGCCGTGCTCGGACAGCCGCTCGACTTTGCGGTGCAGGTGCGGCTTGACGGCGGCGAGACGCTGGGCCCCGAGTGCGTCGCCGCCGAAGTCTCCGCCGGCGACCGCCGCATCCCGCCGGCGCTGGTGCGCACGGTGCTCGAGCCGACCGGCCCCGACAGTGTCCGCGTGCGCGTGATCACGCAGCCCAGCATCGACGAGCCGGTGATCGGCATCCAGCTCTCGGTGGGCTGCACGTCGCGCATCTCGCGCCGCTATGTCGTGCTGGCCGACCCGCCGATCAGCGCCCCGATGGCCGTGGCGCCTTCGTTCGCCGCCACCCCGGCGCTGGTGCCAGAGCCAGCCGCCGCAACAGCGACACCGGCCCCACCGACATCGCTGTCCGCGCCCCTCGCCAGCCCGGGTGACGGCGCTGCGGCTGCGGCCGCGGGTGCCACCGGCGCGGCTGCGGCTGCTGCTGCTGCACGTCCCACGCGCACGTCCGTGCGCCAGGCACCTGTCGATCCCGCCGAGGCCGAGCGCCGTGCAAAGCGCCGCGCCGAGCGGCGAGTCGCAGCCAAGGAAGCCCAGGCGGCGCGGCGGGCCAGGGCCGCCCAGCCGCGCGCTGCGGTGCAGGCTGCGGCAGGTGGCGGCGCCCAGTCCAAGGCACCCGCCCGGCTCAAGCTCGAAATCGAGGAGCCGGCCGCGCTAGCCGCCGGCAAGGCAGCCGTCGAGGAGGCCCTGGCCGCCGTGGCGCAGGCCGCCAGCGCTGCGCGTGCAGCGGCCTCGGCGGCATCGGCGTCGGCGGCGCGCATCGCCGGCCTGGAGCGCACCGCCGAGCAGCTGCGTGCCGAGGCTCAAGCGAGCCGCGAGCTGGCGGCCCAGTTCAGGCAGCGCCTGGCCGAGAACCAAGGCTCCAGCGTCTGGATGCTGCCCTTGATGGTCGGCTCGAGCTTGCTGGCGGTGCTGTGCGCCTGGCTGGCCTGGCGCCTGGGCCGCGTGCAGACCCAGCGCCAGCAGGGCTGGCGCGAAGCGGTCGGGTCGCCGCCGGCCGTGGCGCCCGAGGCCATCACCGAGGCCACGCCGAGCCGGCAGCCGACGTCGCCGATCCCCTTCGTCACCTCCGAGCTGCGGCCTTCGACCGTGGCCGCACCCGGCAGCCGGGCGCGGACGACACCCGCCTGGCCGGCGCCGGCGCCGCAGGTGGCGTGGCCGCCGCCGGACTCGACCACCAGCGACATCGACACCCTGCCGCCCGAGACGATCGGCGAGCGCACCGAACCGATGCCGGCGGTGATGGGCGGCGCCGACGACGTCGCGCGCGACGTCACGATCGAGGAGCTGATCGACCTCGAGCAGCAGGCCGAGTTCTTCATCGTGCTGGGGCAGGACGACGCCGCCATCGAACTGCTCGTGGACCACCTGCGCAGCACCGGCGGCGGCAGCCCGCTGCCGTACCTCAAGCTGCTGGAGATCCACCACCGGCGCAACGACCGCGATGCCTACGAGCGCATGCGCACGCGCTTCAACCATCGCTTCAATGCCTACGCGCCCGACTGGGGCGTCGACCTGGGCACCGGGCGCACGCTCGACGACTACGCCGGCGTCATCCCGCGCCTGCAGGAAGTCTGGCCACGGCCGCTGGACGCGATGGCCGAGCTCGAGGCGCTGCTGTTCCGCAAGTCGCGCGGCGAGCTCTTCGACCTGCCGGCGTACCGCGAGGTGCTGTTCCTGTACTCGCTGGCACGCGACCTGCTGGACCGGGGTGCAGCCGACACCGGCAACGTCGACCTGCTGCTGCCGATGGCCACCGACATGGACTTCGGCAGCCTCGCCACCTCGCCCTCGATGGGCCTGGACCGCGATGCCTTCCGCGACACCCAGATCCCCGATGACCGGCCCGCCGGTGCGCTGGACTTCGACGTCACGGCCGCCGAGCGCGCGACGAGCATCTTCGACCTGCTCGACGACAAGCCGCACACACCGCAAAGACCGCGGCAGCCCTGAAGCGGGCTGCTGGCGGCTGCTACAGGTGGCTGCTACAGGCGGCTGCTACAGGCGGCTGCTACAGGCGGCGCAGCCTCTCAAGCGCGGTCAGCAGTGTCTTGTCCTGCTTGGCAAAACACAAACGGGCCAGGCGTTGCTCGAAGCCGCCGGCGTAGAACACCGACAGCGGAATCGCCGCCACGCCGACCTCGCGCGTCAGCCACTGGCAGAACTCGGCTTCGGGCAGGTCGCTCACGCTGCTGTAGTCCACGAGCTGGAAGTAGCTGCCCTGGCTCGCCAGCGCGCGCAACCGGGTGGCGGCCAGGCCGTCGCGGAACAGGTCGCGCTTGCGCTGGTAGAACGCCGGCAGCTCTCGGTACGGCGCCGGGTCGGCCATGTAGCGGGCCAGGCCGTGCTGCACCGGCGTGTTGACGGTGAAGACGTTGAACTGGTGCACCTTGCGGAACTCCTCCATCAGCGGCGCCGGCGCGGCGACGGTGCCGACCTTCCAGCCCGTGACGTGGTAAGTCTTGCCGAAGCTGCTGATCACGAAGCAGCGTGCCGCCAGCGACGGCAGCGACGCTGCGCTGACGTGCGGCGCGCCGTCGAAGACCATGTGCTCGTAGACCTCGTCCGAGATCAGCAGCACCTGCGTCGGCGCCAGCAGCTCGGCCAGCTGCTGCATCTCGGCCGCCGACCACACCGTGGCGCTGGGGTTGTGCGGGCTGTTGATGATCATCAGGCGCGTGCGCGGCGTCATCGCCGCGGCGATGCGCGCGAAGTTGGGCCTGAAGCTGCCGGGCGTGAGCGGCACGCGCACCACGGTGCCGCCGGCGAGTTCGATGTTGGGGCCGTAGCTGTCGTAGCAGGGCTCGAGCACGATGACCTCGTCGCCCGGCTGCACACAGGCCAGCACCGCGGTCAGGATGGCCTGTGTGGCACCGGCGGTGACCGTGATCTCGGTGGCCGGGTCGTAGCGGCGGCCGTACAGCGCCTCGATCTTCTCTGCCATGCGCTGGCGCAGCTGCGGCACGCCGGCCATCGGCGGGTATTGGTTCAGGCCCTCGCGCATGGCGTCGGTGACCTGCTGCAGCAAGGCCGGGTCGCAGTCGAAGTCGGGGAAGCCTTGGCCGAGGTTGACGGCGCCGTGCTCCTGGGCCAGCGCCGACATCACGGTGAAGATCGTGGTGCCGACCTGCGGCAGGCGGCTCTCGATGCGGGGAGTCAGGTTCATGGTGCAGGTCAAAGTTGATCAGGGCCGGGTGTGGATCAGGAGCGGCGCGCCTTCAGCGAACGCGGGTGACGCCGGGGCTCACAGCTGGTAGTCGGAGCCCTGGCCGTCCATCGCCCGCTCGATCAGCGAGCCCGACAGCCGGGGCGACAGCAGCTCGGCGAAGGCGACCACGAACTGGCGCAAGTAGGCGCCGCGCTTGAAGGCCACGCGCGTGGTGTTGGCGCCGAACAGGTGGCCGAGCGGGCGCCACACCAGGTCGGGCTCGGGCGGCTCGGTGCGCATCGCCAGTTCGGTGACCACGCCCACGCCCAGGCCGACGCGGACGTAGGTCTTGATGACGTCGGAGTCGATCGCCTCCAGCGCCACCAGGGGCTTGAGGCGGGCGCGCTCGAAGGCCTGGTCGATGCGCGTGCGGCCGGTCACCGTGGGGTGGTACAGCACCAGCGGGTGCGCCGCCAGCTGCTCCAGTGTCGGCCGCTCTTCGGCCGCCAGCGCGTGGCCCGCGGGCACCACCAGCACGTGCTGCCATTCGTAGCAGGGCAGCGTCACGAGGTCCTCGTGCGCGGCCAGCGCTTCGGTGGCGATGCCGATCTCGGCGACGTCGTCCAGCAGCATGCGCGCCACCTGGTCGGGCATGCCCTGGTGCAGCACCACCTGCACCCGCGGGTAGCGCTTGCGCAGCTGCACGATCGGCTCGGGCAGGAAGTAGCGCGCCTGCGTGTGCGTGGTCGCGATCGACAGCGTGCCGGCGTCCTGCTTGGAGAACTCCTCGCCGATGCGCTTGAGGTTGGCCACCTCGCGCATGATGAGTTCGATCGACTTCAGCACCTGCTGGCCGGGCTCGGTGATGCGTTTCAGGCGCTTGCCGTGGCGCGCGAAGATGTCGACGCCGAGCTCTTCCTCGAGTTCGAGGATCGCCTTGCTGATGCCGGGCTGCGAGGTGAAGAGGGCCTTGGCCGTCTCGGTGAGATTCAGGTTGCGGCGCACCGCCTCCTGCACGAAGCGGAACTGGTGCAGGTTCATGCGCCGCCGTCCAGCAGCTGCAGCGCCGCCGCCGCCATCGCCTGCGTGACGCTGGCCAGTTCGCCCACCGCCGGGTGCAGCTGCACCTGCAGGCCGGGGTGCGCGGCCTGCAGCGCATCGACGAGCAGCGGCAGGTCGGTGCGCACATGGCCGCCGGCGCCCAGGAACATCGGCAGCACCTGCACCTGCGTGCAGCCCGCGGCGGCGAGTTCAGCGCCGGCCTCGGGCAGCGTCGGCGCCATGAACTCCAGGAACGCCAGCCGCACCGCCAGGCCGGGCCGCTGCTGGCGCAGTTGCGCCGCCACGGCCTCGAAAGGCGCAGCCCAGCGCGGGTCGCGTGCGCCGTGGGCGAAGAGGATCAGGCCGCTGCTCATGGCCTCAACGGTAGCGCACCAGCCAGGCGAAGGCGGCCATCGACATCAGCAGGTAGGCGATGCTGGGCGCGGCGGCGGCCAGCCAGGGCGTCCAGCCGCGCAGCATGCCGACGTGACCGGCCAGGTTGTTGAGCAGCACGAAGCTGATGCCCAGCATGATGCCGCCGAAGACCTTCAAGCTGACGCCGCCGGCGCGCGCGTGCAGGTAGGCAAAGGGCAGCGCCAGCGCCACCATCACCAGGCAGGCCAGGGGGTACAGGGCCTTGCGCCAGAAGCGGATCTGGTGGCCCTGGGTGGCCTGTTCCTGGTCGCTCAAGTGGGCGCTGTAGCGCCACAGTTCGGCCGTCGTCATCGTGCCCACCGGCAGCACCGCGGCCGCCACCACCTTGGGCTTGAGCGTGCTGGGCCAGCTCAGCAGGGCCAGTGGCGTCACCACGACCGTGGGCGTGCCGAGCGAGCCGGCGGCGGGCCACTGCGTGAGCTGCACGTCGGCGAGCGTCCAGGTGCCGTCCTCGGCGACGCGGCCTTCGCGCGACTCGATGCGCGAGACCAGCCGGCCGTCGTGGTCGAACTCGAAGATGCGCACGCCGGCCAGCCCGCCGCCGGCACTGGTGCCGGCGACGTTGACGGAGTAGCTGCGCTCGCCCTGCGGCGTGCTGCGCTTTTCCTTGAGCCAGGCGCCGCTGCTGCCCAGCGACAGTCCGCCCGCGAAGCGCGCCTTCAGCAGCACGCCCTCGCGCTGGCTGGCCGGCGAGACGTAGTCGCCGACGACGAAGGTCAGCAGCCCGAACACGATGCCCAGCACCGCCAGCAGTCCGAGCGCGCGCCCGGGCCCCAGGCCGCCGGTGCGCAGGATCGTGAACTCCGAGCTCTGCGCCAGCCGCGCCAGCGAGTAGATGGTGCCGATCAGCACTGCAATCGGCGCCAGT
>JAYUPN010000228.1:0-9070 GCA_043760065.1 Rubrivivax sp. | reverse complement strand
GCCACCACCATCAAGAGGCCGCCGTCCACCGGTGTCGGTGTCGCCAGCGCGACGAAGCCCCAGTCGAAGGCCGGCAGCACGGTGCCGGGCAGCACGCCCTTGCCACTGACCGCCAACCACCAGAAGCCGATGTTGCTGAGCAGCTGCAGCACGCCAAAGATCATCAGCGAGCGCCACAAGCCGAGCTTGAGCATCAGCGCACCACCCAGCAGCGCGCCACCGATCGTCAGCCACAAGCCCACCACCTTGTTCACCACGCCCACCTCGGCCGAGGTGTAGGCCATGCTCTTGAGCAGGAAGGCCGTCATCAGCGATCCGGCGAATGCGTCGCCCAGCTTGTAGAGCACGATGAAGAGCAGGAAAGCCGCCGCGCCGCGCTGGCTGAAGTAGCTGGCCAGGCCGCCCAGCAGCGTGTGAAAGCGCGCCCGCTTGGCCGCCCACGCCGCCAGCGGCAGCGTGAAGGCGATGCCCAGCAGCAGCGCCACCAGGTCGACCCAGCGCTTCTGCAGCGCCTCGGGCAGGCTGCCGCCGGCCAGCAGCGGCGCGACCAGCGTGCGCGCGATGGCGCCACCGAACTGGTCGGTCAGCCAGACGCCGGTGGCAACGGCCGCCAGCACGGCGGCAAAGCCGCGCAGGTCGTGGCCCGCGGCGGCCTTGGGCGCCACCAGCGGCGGCAGTTTGGGCAGGATCAGCGCCGACAGCACCGCCGCCCCCGCCATCACCAGCGCCATGAAGCGGTACACGCCCGGCCAGTCCCAGCCGCTGCCCTGCTGCGGGTCGGTCCAGATGAAGGCGATGCCGCCGGACAGAATCATCGCCAGCCGGTAGCCCATGACGCCCAGCGATGCACCCATGCCGCGTTCGGGCGGCGACAGCACGTCGGTGCGGTAGGCATCGACGACGACGTCCTGCGACGCCGACAAAAACGCCAGCAGCACCGCCAGCAGCGCGAAGACGCGGATCGACTCCTTCGGCGGCGACGCCGCCAGCGCCAGCAGCACGGCGGCCAGCGCCAGCTGCGTCAGCACCAGCCAGCCGCGCCGGCGGCCCAGCACGGGCAGCTCGAAGCGGTCCATCAGCGGTGCCCACAGGAACTTGAAGGTGTAGGGCAGGCCGACCAGGCTCAGGAAGCCGATCGTCGCCAGGTCGATGCCGTCGACTGTCAACCAGGCCTGCATGGCCTGCCCGGTCAGCGCCAGCGGCAGGCCCGAGGCGAAGCCCAGCAGGCTGACGGCCGCCAGGCGGTGAAGGGCGGCCAGGCGCGCGGTCGTGGGCATCGGGCGGATTGTAGGGAGCGGTCCGGCGCGCCATGTGTGCCCGGCGTCGCGCGGTGCAACCCCTAGCTCGGCAGCCCGGGGCCGGTGCGCGCTGCGCGTGCATGCGGCAGCATCCGGGCAAGCCCGCCGGGGGCATACCGGCACACACGAGGAAGCATCAGACATGCCACTCAAACCGAAGGCCCGCGACGCGGCCGCACTGCTGACGATGGCCTTGGCGCTGGCGGCGCCGGCGGCGCAGGCCGTCGTGGTCTGGGACGAGATGGTCTCGGGCGACCTCTCGAACTCGGGCCTTGCGCCCACCGAGCTGGTGCTGGGACCCGGATCCAACGTCGTGGGAGGACAGACCGGGCGCAGTGTCTCGGTCGACCGCGACTACTTCAGCATCACGGTGCCGAGCGGCAACTTCCTCAACGCCTTGACCGTGCTCGGCGGCACGGTGGGACAGGGGCCGGGGCGCGTCAGTTTCATCGGCCTGCAAGCCGGGCCCCAGGTCACGGTGCCCCCGACGGCAGCCACCGCGGCGCGCCTGCTGGGCTACTGGCTGTACGGGGCGCCCGATGTCGGCAAGGACCTCTTGCCGCTGATGGCGGTGTCGAGCAGCGGATCCTCGGGTTTCGTCGTGCCCTTGCCGGCGGGGGTCTACTCCTTCTGGGTGCAGGACACCGGCGTCGGCGATGCCGCCTACGGCTTCGACCTGGCGGTGAGTGCCGTACCGGCGCCGCCGGCGTCGTGGCTGTTGGCGCTGGGGCTGGCCGGACTGGCGGGCTGGCGGCGTTGGCGGCCCTGAGCCGTGCCGCCGTTCAGCCGCGCACGCCCGATGGCGCCGGCACAGGGGCCGGCGGCGCCGCAGCCGGCGGTGACGGCGGCAGTGCGCCCGGGTGCTGCTTGTAGATCGACTGGGCCAGTGCCAGCAGTGTCTCTTTGGGCAGCTCGCCCACCAGCGCGTAGCCCGCGCCTTCTTCGACCCAGTAGAACATCCCGAGCGGGCCCTGCTGCTCGAACCTGAAGGACGCGTCGGCGCCCTTCTCGGGCTTGCGCAGGTACACCGTGACGCGGCGCTGCTGCGCGTCCTGGTACATCAGCTGCGCGCTCTTGCCGGGGCCGTCGGGCAGCAGGCGGCCGCCGACCAGTTCGAAGCCCTGCGCCTGCAGGTCGAACAGCTTGACCGGGATGTCGATGCGCCGCGTCAGCCAGCGCGAGAGGTGCTCTTCCTGCGCCTTGACCTCCACCGGGTGGCGCGGTTCGGCGACGTAGATGCGGTGCGCGTAGGCTGCGCGCTGCACCCAGCCTTGCGCCGTGCCGGCTGCGAGCTGCACGCGCAACTGCGCCAGCTGCTCAGCCTGGCGTTGTTGCTGCCACTGCCAGACGCCAGCGCCGCCGGCCAGTGCGCCGGTCAGCAGCAGGCCGGCCGCGCCTGCGGCCAGCGCCCACCGCGGCGGTGCGTGGCGCCGCAGCACCGCTGCGCGCAGCGCTTGCGGGGTCGGCTCGCTGAGCACCGGCTTGAACAGGTCGGCCATCGCTTCCCGATCGGCTTGCCAGGCCTGGACACGCTCCCGATCCTCGGGATGCTGCTGGAGCCAGTCCTGAACCCGCGCTCGCTGGTTGGCGTTCACTTCGCCGTCGACGTATGCGCTGAGCAATTCTTCGGTGACTTCGCTGTTGCCGCCGCGGTTGTCGCGGTCTGTTTCCATGGTCATACCACCCGCTTGAGTTGGGCGCCTGTTTCTGGACGGGCCGGCCGGCCCTGCCCGTCGAGAAACTGGCGCAAGGCTGCCCGGCCGCGGCAGACACGGGACATCACGGTACCGATCGGGATGTGCAGCACCTGCGCCACCTCGGCGTAGCTCAGCTGCTCCACGCACACCAGCAGCAGCGGCTGGCGCTGCTCGGGCGACAGCCGTGCCAGTGCCGCTTCGAGGTCGATGCGCAAACCCAGCGTATGGCCGTTGTCGGCCTGGTTTTCGTCCTGCACGCGCTGCAACTCGCTCGGGTCGGTGACCGTCATCCGGGACTCCCGGCGCACCGTGTCCTGGTGCGCGTTGTGCGCTATCGACAGCAACCACACACCCATCTCCCGCTGCGGGTCGAACTGCTGCCAATGCGACAGCGCCCGCTCCAGCGCCTGCTGCGACAGGTCGTCGGCAGCCGCCGCGTCGAAGGTCAATGCTCGCGCGTAACGACGCAGGCGGGGAATGACGTCCAGCAGTTGGCGGCGAAAGGCTGGCGGGGCGTCCACTGAGAGGCGTACGGTTGGCACCAGCGCATTATTCCCCGCCACCAGCCCCCGCAAGCCGAGGAGCGGCTCGCGGTCCTTGCCCTTGAAAGCATCGGCATCGATACCCACCTGGGCATCATGAACGAAACCCGCATCCAGCTACCCTGCCCGCACTGCGGTGCTACCAATCGAATGCCCGCGGCGCGCATCGATGAAGCGCCCACTTGCGGCAAGTGCGGCCAGCGGTTGCTGCAGGGCCAACCCCTGGACCTCGACGACGAGTCCTTCGACGCCGTCGTCGCGGCCACCCGGCTGCCGGTTCTGGTGGACTTCTGGGCCGCCTGGTGCGGTCCTTGCCAGGCGATGGCGCCGGCCTTCAAGCAGGCGGCGGCGCAGTTGCTGGGCACAGCGCTGCTGGTCAAGGTGGACAGCGACGCCAACCCACGGTTGAGCGCGCGCTACGGCATCCGCAGCCTCCCCACGCTGCTGCGGCTACAAGACGGGGTGGAGACGCAGCGGCAGTCAGGCGCGGTTCCGGCGACGGCAATCGTGGCGCTGGCGGGCGCTTGACCGTTCAGCTTCGTGGCACAGGCTTGCGCCACAGCAGCACGTCAGTGAAGTCTTGGTGGAGCTGCGTGCCGACGTAGGACTGATGGCGCATGTCCAGGCGCACCACCGTCATCGTCGCTGGGTCGACCCAGACCATGGTGTGCAGCCTGACCGCGCCGTGCGGCCAGATGGACTCGCCGTTGGAATCGATGCGGAAGGCCTTGTAGCTTCCGGCGGGCACGACCACCTCCTCCAGTGCCACCACCCGATGTTCGTAGAAGTTGCGCGCTGCCGGGCTGCCAGGTCGTGTGTTGGTGAAAGCCGAGCGCCAGCGTTTGCCAAGCTGCAGGTCGGCCGGGGCCACCGCCACCGCCGGGTCCTTGGCGCCGTTGCCGTTGAGCAGCACGCCACCCATCTGGTTGAAGATGGTTTTGCCACCGTTGACCATCACCCGCCCACCCTCGATGGCCGTGACTTCGCCGCGCAAGCGGCTGACCCTGTTGCCTGCCAGCCTGTCGGTGCGCTCGAAGGCCCAGCTGTCACCGACACGGAAGCGGTCCACGCCCGCAGGCAGCATCGACACCGTCTGCATCGCCTGCAGCCGGGGCCGGTTCAGCTGGTCGAGCCTGAACTGCGCCAGCTCGCTGATGCGCCCGTTCGGGTAGCGCTGCAGGAATGCGTAGAAGTCCTCGGCACGCGGTGAGTCCTTGATGCGGTCCCACTCGGTCTTCTCGGCGTCGAACTCGGCTTCGCGCCGCATGGCGCCGGGGGCTTCGGCCTTCTGCCCGGTGGCGAAGACGAAGTCGTCTTCCAGGCTCGTGCTTTCCCACGGAATTTGCCGCCCCTGACTGGCCTGGCGCACCTGCAGCCGCACGCGCTTGAAGACGTCTTCGATGCGCGCGTCCTTGCGCGGCAACTCCTGCAGCAAGAAGCGGGTGTAGAGGCCGTTGCCGTCGGCCGCGCTGCCGTCGTCAGCCACATTGCCGGGTGCGGTGGCATAGGCAAAGAAGGTGCCGGGCGGCGCGTCCAGCGGAGCCAGGCCCTTGGCCGAGGCGCTGGCGCCGAAGGGGTTGTCGCGGCAGGCGTCGAGCACGATGATGTTCATGCGGTTGCCGGCTGACTTGAAGGCGTCCATGACGGACTGGATGTCCACCGTCTGCCGCGGCACATCAGCGGCAGAGCGCGGTGCTGCGTCCACCGGCACCAGGTAGTTGTGCCAGTCCACCTGCAGGCCGTGGCCGGCGTAGTAGAGCAGGCCAGTGCCGTTCTGGCCCTGCAGCAGGTTGCGCGCTTGGGCGATGGCTTGCTCCATCTGCGCCTTGCTGGCGTCGTGTCCCAGGACGACCCGAAAGCCCATCGCGGCCAGCACACTGCCCATGGCCCTGGCGTCGTTGGCGGCGTTGGGCAGCGGTGCGCCGGCGTAGGCCGCGTTGCCGATGACCACGGCCACCCGCGAGCCCGTTTCGCCGGCTGCGTGCAAGTGAGGCAGCCAGCCGGCCAGTGGCGCCACCAGCAGGGACCGCCGGCGCAGGCCGGGGCGACCGTTCTCTGAAGGCATGGTGCTCATCGTACCGCCTCCACACGCAGCAGCGCGGCGCCGAAGGCATCCGAGCAACTCGACGCGCCAGCCTTGCCGCAGTCCAGGCCCGGTGTGCCGTTGGACAGGATCCACTGCAGGCGCGCAAGGCCTTCGCCGTCGAGCAGAGTCTTCATGAAGGGGCCCGACTTTTCCTGGCTCAACGCGCTCAGCTCGCGCGGCGCGTCGCTGACCATCACCAGCAGCGTCTCGGTACCGGGCGGGCCGCCGGCCACGACCTCCCAGCCCTTGCCGGGCAGGCTGATGCGCTGGCCGGCGCGCACGCGGTTGTCCTGCGCCAGCGCGTTGGGGTAGAGCAGGTACAGGCTCTTGCCGTCGCTGCCGGCCAAGGCGATGTAGAGGTGGCCGTCGCGCGCTGGTGTGACGTCGATTTCCAGCCTGTCGGTGCCGATCTTCAGGCGCGGCTGGCGCACGGTGGCGACGACATGGCGGCTGCCGTCGCGTTGCTGGTGCAGCTCGTCCAGGACCTCCGCCGGTGTGGCCGGACGGGGCGGCAGCACGGCAGCGGGGGGTGCCGGCGCTGGTGCAGGCGCGGGTATTGGCGCTGGCAAGGATGCGGTCACCGGCGCCGCCGCGGCCACCGGCTCGGCAAAAGCCGCACCCATCCAGGCCGGCACGAAGCTGTCGTTGCCGGCCACCGTCATCTGCTGGCCCAGGATGCCGGGCTGCCCGGCCAGCGCCGAGCTCACCTTGGCCTGCGCGCAGCGCGTCACCTCGTCGACCGTGATCGCGCCGCTGCCGTCCAGGTCCTGCGCCTGGCCGAGCAGGCAGTCGCGCCAGCCCACGGTGGCGAAGCCGCCCTGCGCGCTGCTGTCGAAGCTGACCTCGTCGGGCCGGCTGGCGGCGATGTGCACCACGTTCTGCGGCAGCGCCCGCTCCTGCTGCATCACCAGCGCCAGGCTGCGCGTGCGGAAGTTGCTGGGCTGCGCGCACTGCGCCGAAGCGCCGGCGCGTGTGAACTTGGGCGTGATGGCGGCCGCGCCGATGCGCAGCGAGCGCGTGCGCAGCGGCGCGCCGGCGATGCCGCCGGAGAAGCAGGCGTCGTAGAACACCAGCATCTTGTCGGCGCGCTGCGCCAGCGGCGCCAGGCGCTGGCCGAGCTCGATGTTGGTCAGCACCTTGCCGTCGCTGGCCATCAGGCCCTCGGTGCAGCCGTCCAGCTTCAGCGCTTCGTCGTACCAGCGCGTGCCATGGCCGGAGTAGTAGATGAACACGCGGTCGCCGTCGGCCACGCGCGCGTTCAGCGCCGCGATCTCCTGGCGGATGCGATCGGCGGTGGCCTCGTGGTCGCGCAGCATGCGGATGTTGGCGTCCGGGATCGCCATCGCCGCGGCCATGCGCCGCGCGCTGACCATGTCGTGCGGGATGCCCTTGAGCGCGGGCACCTCCGGGTCGAGGTACTCGCCGATGCCGATGACCAGCGCGTGGCGCGTGTTGCGCGCGGCCGGCACCGTCTGCGCGGCAGCCGGCGCGGCCAGCGCCGCCGCCAACGTCAGCGCCAAGAGCCGCCGGTTTGCACTCCAGCCGAGAGGGCGCGCGTTCATTCCAGCGTCACCACGCGCACGCGGCGGTTGTCGCCGGCCAGCGGGTCGCGCGGGTTTGCCGGCTCGCTGGAGCCCTTGCCCACGGCCTTCAGCCGCGCGGGGTGCACGCCGAGCGCGACGAGGTACAGCCGCACCTCGTCGGCGCGCTGCTGCGACAGGACCTTGTTGGCGCCGGCCTGGCCACGCGCGTCGGTATGGCCTTCGATGAGGAAGCGGCTGTTGCGCAGGTCGGCCGACAACATGGCGGCCACCAGGTTGCCCAGCACGGCGCCGCTCTCGGGCCGCACGCGCGCGGAGTTGAGGTCGAACTGGATCGCCAGCGACAGGCTGGGCGGTGTTTCGGTGCTGCTGGCGGGCTGCGGGGCTGCACCCGGTGCTGCGGCCACCAGCGCCGGCGCGGGGCCGGGTGATGTCGGAGCCAGCGGCGCGGACGCGCTCGGGGCCGCGCTCGGCCGCACCAGCAGGTTGCGCTGGCGCGCGGGTTTGAGCGCTTCGATGATCTCGTTCGTGTCGGGCACGCCCGCGGCCGTTGCCTGGGCCAAGACCGGGGCCGCCGACAACACGCCCAGCAGCAGCGCGCAAGCCGCGGCGGCGCGCCACCGATCAGCGCCCATGGGGCCGGCCTTCGTGGCGAATCTGCGCTTCCATCAGGGTCACCTCTCCGGGTTGGTATTGATTGCTGCCGGCAAAGGCCAGGTGGCTGTCGGGCTGTGTCAGGTTGACCAGCGTCCGCGGCCGCACCACGCCCAGCGCGCGGTTGCCCGGCGCCTGCGCAAGTTGCGGTGCTGCGACGGGCGGGCACTCCGGCAGCCGGCCCTGGAACTCGGCCACCCAAGGCCGGCCGGCAGCCTCGACCGGCAGGCAAGGGTAGAAGTAAAAGCGCAGCCGCTCCAACCCGGGTTGGCCCTGCAGCTGGATGCCTTTGTCACGCGGGATGCGGTTGAGCTGGTCGACCAGCACCGTGTGCGTGCCGAGGTCGGTGACGCGGCCCTGCGGGTCGACGTTTTCCAGCCGCACCTGGCCCGGCAGGCTGGTCGAGAACTGCAGCACGAAGACGTCGCCGGTGCGCAGCAGCGCGCCACTGCCGGCCACCGGCAGCGGCCGCAGCACGGCGAAGCTGCGCGGGTCGAGCTGCTCCATCGCGTAGCCGAGTGCCGGCACGAGGGCCGCCGATGCGCGCGCCGTCGTCGGCACCTCGCTGGCAGCCAGCTGCTGCGACAGGCGGCGGAAGAGGCCGGCTTCGGCCGCCGGTGTCTCCTGCGTCGCCGGCAGCACGCGGCCGAGCACCTGGCCCAGCAGCGGCGAGACCCTGGCCGCCGCTGCATCGGCCGCTGCCTGCGCGGCCGCCGGCAGCGCCGCGCTCGCGCCCACCAGGCACAGCGCGCCGGCCCGCAGGGACCGGCGGGTGTCTGTCATGAAGCGGCTCCGACACGGATGCGCAACTCCTGCTCGGCAGTGTTGCCCTGGTCGTCGGCGACCTGCAGGATCAGCCGGTGCTGGCCGTCGGGCACCACCGCACGGTCGACGACGACGCCGCTCTCGGTCACCGTGGCGTGTTTGCGCAGCCGCTCGGTGAGGTCGATCTTGAGCAGGCCATAGAGCACGCGAAAACTCGATGGCACGATGCGTGTGCCCGGTGTCGGCGTGAAGGCGACTTCAATGCGCAGCGGCGCGGCCACGGCGATGCCCGCCGAGGTGGGGCTCAAGACGCGGATCGACGGTGCGTTGCCCTTGGGGGCCACAGCCTGGCGCGGGCGGATCTCGGCCGGCGCTTCCAGTTCTGCCGTGGCCGTCTGCTGCGCTTCGGCCGCAGTAATCAGGTCGAAGGCGCCGCCGCCAGCCTGGGCTGGGGCCTGTGCCAGCGCAGCACCCGCCCACAGCATCG
>JAYUPN010000227.1:0-29780 GCA_043760065.1 Rubrivivax sp. | reverse complement strand
ATGGGCTCGATGTAGGTCACGTCGGCCATGTCCGGGTCGGTCATGATCGTCGCCGGGTTGCTGTTGACGAGGATGACCTTGTAGCCCTCCTCGCGCAGTGCCGTGCAGGCCTGGGCGCCGGAGTAGTCGAACTCGCAGGCCTGCCCGATGACGATGGGGCCGGCGCCGATGATCAGGATGCTTTGCAGGTCTTGACGCTTGGGCATGTCAGTACCGCCCGGCCGTTCCGAAGGTACTGAGCGCCCCTTGGGGGCCGCGAACGAAGTGAGCTTGGGGCAGTTTCATATTAGCGTTCCCCCATCAACGTGACGAAGTGGTCGAAGAGGGTGCCGATGTCGTGCGGGCCGGGGCTCGCCTCGGGGTGGCCCTGGAAGCAGAAGGCGGGCTTGTCGGTGCGCGCCAGACCCTGCAGCGTGCCGTCGAACAGGCTGATGTGGGTCGGCCGCAGGTTGGCCGGCAGCGTCTTCTCGTCGACCGCGAAGCCGTGGTTCTGGCTCGTGATGCTGACGCGGCCGCTGCCGAGGTCCTTCACCGGGTGGTTGGCGCCGTGGTGGCCGAACTTCATCTTGAAGGTCTTGGCGCCGGAGGCCAGCGCCAGGATCTGGTGACCCAGGCAGATGCCGAAGGTGGGCAGACCGCTGCCGACGAGTTCGCGCGTGGCTTCGATGGCGTAGTTGCAGGGCTGCGGATCGCCGGGGCCGTTGCTGAGGAAGATGCCATCGGGCTTGAGCTTCAGCACCTCGGCGGCCGGGGTGCGCGCCGGCACCACGGTGACGCGGCAGCCGCGGCTGGCCAGCATGCGCAGGATGTTGCGCTTGACGCCGAAGTCGAAGGCCACCACGTGGTGCCGCGCTTCGCCGAGCCGGCCGTAGCCCTGCCCGAGCAGCCACTCGGACTCGGTCCACTCGTAGCTGGCGGGCGTGCTCACGACCTGGGCCAGATCCAGGCCTGCCATCGACGGTGCAGCCCGGGCTCGCGCGACCGCCGCTTCGATCTCTGCCGGCCCGACATTCGCGCCCGGCTCGAAGCTCACGATGCAGCCGTTCTGCGCGCCAGTGGTGCGCAGCACGCGTGTCAGGCGCCGGGTGTCGATGTCGGCGACCGCCACCGTGCCTTCGCGCTGCAGGTACTGCGGCAGCGACATCGTGGCGCGGAAGTTGGACACGCGCAGCGACACGTCCTTGACGATCAGGCCGGCGGCGTGGACCTTGCCCGCCTCGACGTCTTCTTCGTTCACACCGACGTTTCCAATGTGCGGATACGTGAGCGTCACGATCTGGCGGCAATAGCTCGGGTCGGTGAGGATTTCCTGGTAGCCGGTGAGCGCGGTGTTGAACACCACTTCGCCCACCGTGTGGCCGGGAGCACCGATGCTGGTGCCCAGGAAAGTCGTGCCGTCTGCGAGTGCGAGCAGAGCGGGAGGCAAGACGGGCAGCAAGATGAAAGGCTCCGGGGTTCGCGCGCTCTTCTCCCCGCCGAAGCGGGTGGATCGGAGGGGGAAACCGACCTCGGAGTTGCCGGAGTTTCTAGAGCGCTGGGGTGGGGGCGGGTAAACCTGTGAAGTATAGCCGCTCGCGATGTTGACGTGTAGTTTCAGCGATCCAGAACGACGCTGCCGGCGCGCGCCATCTGCGCGCCCCCGCTGGACCCGACGCCGCTGACGCCGCGTGCCCAGCGGCGCGCAGCGCCGCGCGCCCTCGTCGGACGAAGGCGCCGCCGCCGGTAGGGTCATTCACCTGGGAAGATCGCCCCTTAGAATGCGTCCTGCGGCGGTCTTCCGCCTGACCACCCTGGAGGTTTCATGGATCAAAGCGTGCAGAACTTTCCTGGCGCCGCCGGCAACGGTTCGCTGGCGGTCGATCGCAACCGCGTGTTGCGCAACACTTACTGGCTGCTGGCCCTGTCGATGGTGCCCACGGTGCTCGGCGCATGGATCGGCGTGCAGACCGGCATCGCGCGCGCCATGTCCCCGGGCATCGGCCTGATCGTGTTCCTGGCCGGTGCTTTCGGCTTCATGTTCGCGATCGAGAAGTTCAAGAACTCCGCTGCCGGCGTGCCGATCCTGCTCGGCTTCACTTTCTTCATGGGCCTGATGCTGTCGCGGCTGATCAGCGTCGTGCTGGCCACCAGCGGCCCGGGTGTCGTGATGACGGCCTTCGGCGGCACGGCGGCGATCTTCTTCACGATGGCCACGCTGTCGACCGTGATCAAGCGCGACCTCGGCAGCATGGGCAAGTTCCTGACCATCGGCGCGCTGATGCTGTTCGTGGCCATGATCGCCAACTTCTTCCTGCAGTCGGGCACGCTGATGATCGTGCTGGCTGTGCTGGGCATGGGCATCTTCAGCGCCTTCATCCTGTACGACCTGCGCCGCGTGCGCGACGGCGACGAGACCAACTACATCACGGCCACGCTCGGCGTCTACCTCAGCATCTACAACGTGTTCCAGTTCATGCTGGCACTGTTGGGCATCGGCGGCAGCAGCGACGACTGAACGCCGCTTGCCGCGGCAACACGACGGGGCCCTCGGGCCCCGTTTTTCATGGCGCCTCGAGATCGAAGACCGCCATGCTCTCGACGTGCGCCGTGTGCGGGAACATGTTGATCACTCCCGCCAGCGAGCAGCGGTAGCCGGCCTGGTGCACCAGCAGCCCGGCGTCGCGCGCCAGCGTGGCCGGGTTGCAGCTGACGTAGACGATGCGCTGCGGCGCCGTCCAGCCGTCGCTGCCGTGCAGGTCGGCCAGCGCCTTGGCCAGCGCAAAGGCGCCCTCGCGCGGCGGGTCGACCAGCCAGCGCTGCGCCGGCCCCACGGCGCGCAGGTCTGCAGGTGTGATGTCGAACAGGTTGCGCGCTTCGAAGCGGGTGCGCTCGGCCATGCCGTTGGCGCGTGCGTTGTCGCGCGCCCGGGCGACCAGGGTCTCGCTGCCTTCGATGCCCAGCACTTCGCGCGCCCGCGTTGCCAGCGGCAAGCTGAAGTTGCCCAGACCGCAGAACCAGTCGATGACCCGTTCCTGCGGCTCGGGCGCGAGCAGGCGAACGGCCCGCTGCACCAGCACCCGGTTGATGTGCGGATTGACCTGCGTGAAGTCGGTCGGCTTGAAGGGCATCGTGACGCCGAACTCCGGCAACCGGTAGGCGAGCTGCGGGCCGCCTTCGTCCAGCAGATGCACGGTTTCGGGGCCCTTGGGCTGCAGCCACCACTGCACGTCGTGCGCGGCGGCAAAGGCGCGCAGGCGGTCGGCATCGGCCGCGGCGACGGGTTCCAGATGGCGCAGCACGAGCGCGGTGACGCCCTCGCCCGCCGCCAGCTCGATCTGCGGCAGCCGGTCACGCTGCTCCATGGCCCCGATCAGGGCGCGCAGCGGCAGCAGCAATGCGCTGACCTTGTCGGGCAGCACCGGGCACACCGACATGTCGGCCACGTAGCGCGACTTGCGCTCGTGAAAACCGATCAGCACGGTGCCCTTCTTGGCCACGTGCCGCACCGACAGCCGCGCGCGGTCGCGGTAGCCCCAGGTCGGGCCTTCGATCGGCCGCAGCATGCGATCGGCCTTGACCTTGGCCAGGTGCCACAGGTTGTCCTCCAGCACGCGCTGCTTGACGGCCACCTGCGCGGCAGCATGCAGGTGCTGCATCTTGCAGCCGCCGCAGGCACCCGGATGCAGGCCGAAGTGCGGGCAGCCCGGGCGCACACGCTGCGCACTCTCGCGCTGCAAGGCCGTCATCTGGCCCTGCTCCCAGTTGTTCTTCTTGCGCGAGACCTGCACCTGCACGCGCTCGGTGGGCAGCGCGCCTTCGATGAAGACGACCTTGCCGTCGGCGCGGCGCGCCACGCCTTGGGCTTCGAGGTCCAGCGACTCGACCTTGAGCCAATCCATGCCATTTGCCATGCTGGGCATTATCCCGGTCGCCCCGGGGCGGCCCGGCGCTTCAGCGCGCAGGCAGCAGACGTGCCGGATCGACGGGCTTGCCCTGGCGCCGGATCTCGAAGTGCAGCTGCACACGCTCGGCGTCGCTGGAACCCATCTCGGCGATCTTCTGGCCGCGCCGCACGACCTGGTCTTCCTTGACCAGCAGCGCCTGGTTGTGTGCGTAAGCGGTCAGGAAGGTGCCGTTGTGCTTGACGATGACGAGGTTGCCATAGCCGCGCAGGCCCGAGCCGGCGTAGACCACGCGGCCATCCGCAGCGGCCAGCACCGGGTCGCCTGGCCTGCCGGCGATGGAGAGACCCTTGCTCTTGTTCTCGTCGAAAGGCGTGACCACCGCGCCAGCAGCCGGCCAGGCCCAGTTGACATCGTCGTCCGCTTCGCGCGGTGCGGCCGTCGCTGCGGGCGGCGGCGGGCTCGCGGCGGCTGCGGCTGCGGGCGCCGCAGCCGCACCGGGAGTCGCGGGCGTGGCAGCAGGGGCGGCAGCCGCACCGGCAGGAGGGGCGGCAGCAGGAGCGGCACCGGGCACTGCCGACGCCGCGGTGCCCGGCACCACGGGCTTGCCATCGGCCGCGCGGTTGTCCAGCGGCCTTCCGTCGACGCGGCCTGCAGGATTCACGGGCCGCGCCACGACCCCGCTGGCATCGGCGGATGGCGGCACGACGCGCAGCACCTGTCCGACTTCGATGATGTTGGGATTCTCGAGTGCGCTCCAGCGCGCGATGTCACGCCAGTTCTGGCCGTGATCCAGGCCGACGCGGATCAGCGTGTCGCCGGGCTTGACGGTGTAGTAGCCGGGCTTGCCGGCGTTTTCTGCGCCCGGCAGGGGCTTGGCAGGTGCCGCTTCAGCGGGCAGCGCCGTCGCGGTGCCCGGCGCAGGCGCCGTGGACGCGACGACCGGGGCACGGCTGCTGGCGCTGCGGTCTTCGACCGGCGCGCGGTTGCTGCTGGACGCGCAGCCGGCCAGCACCAGCGTGGCGGCCACAGCGACCAGTGACCCGCAGCGGGCCAGGAACAACGGAGAAGGTGAGAACAATTTCATTCAGTACCGGATTTTAACGGGACGAAGTGGACTGCGTCCTGGTGATGTGTGACCAGACCCTCGGGCCCGCGATCGACGATGACCAACCTCTGTCCACCCGAGCGGCCCGTTTGCAGCGGGGCCACGAGCCGGCCGCCCACTGCCAGCTGGTCGAGCCACGCCGCAGGCAGCCGGTCGCCACCGGCGGCAGCGATGATGCTTTGGTAGGGCGCCCTGGGCGCGTGGCCCAGCATGCCGTCGCCGAAGACCAGTCTCAAGTCGGCATGGCGCAATTCCGCCAGGTTGTCGCGTGCGCGGTCGTGCAGGGCCTGCAGACGTTCGACGGACACGACCTGGCGGCCGAGTTGCAACAGCAGGGCGGCCTGGTAACCGCAACCGGTGCCGATCTCGAGCACGCGGCCCAGGTGCCCGTGCTCCCGGGCATGGCTGCCGTCGTACAGCAGCGCCAGCATGTGGCCGACCACCGAGGGCTTGGAGATCGTCTGCGACAAGCCGATCGGCAGGCTCGTGTCTTCGTAGGCCTGGGTGGCCAGCGCGCTGTCGACGAAGCGGTGGCGCTCGACGGAGCGCAGCGCGTTCAGCACGGGCTCGCACTGCAGGCCCGCGGCGCGCAGGCGCTCGACCATGCGCTGGCGCACCGCTGCGCTGTCCAGTCCCAGGCCGCTGGCCGGGCTGCGGCGCGCCTTGTCCTGCGCCGCCTGTTCCAGCGGCCGTTGCGGGCGCACGACCGCTGCGCTGCCCGGCCTCGCCGCTGGCTTGGCGTGCAGCCGGTCCAGCCCGAGCGGGAACCGTGGACTGCGCGTCATGGACGGCCCAGGCGGGCGGCCCACTGGTCGCGCTGCGCGTGGTCCGTCAGGTCGACCTGCAAGGGCGTGATGGAAATGCAGCCGTTGGCGACGGCGTGGAAGTCGGTGCCTTCGCCGCATTCGCGCGCGTCGCCAGCGGGGCCGATCCAGTAGATCGACTCGCCGCGCGGATTGGTCTGGTGGATCACCGGCGCGCTGGCGTGGCGCCGGCCCAGGCGCGTGACGCGGCGCGGCAAGCTCGCCGCATCGGCGCGGTTGGGGATGTTGACGTTGAGCAGCCAGGGCATGCCCGTCAGCGAGTGCGTGGCCAGCACGTGGTCGACGACGGCGCGGGCTGCCGCGGCGGCGGCGTCGAGTTCACCCCAGCCCTTTTCGGCCTGCGAAAACGCGATCGCCGGGATGCCGAACAGGAAGCCCTCCATCGCCGCCGCCACGGTGCCCGAGTACAGCGTGTCGTCGGCCATGTTGGCGCCGTTGTTGATGCCCGACAGCACCAGGTCGGGCCGCTCGGGGAGCACGCCGGTCAAGGCGACGTGCACACAGTCCGAGGGCGTGCCGTTGACGACGCGAAAGCCCTGCACGTGCTCGCCGCGCGCTTCGAAGATCGACAACGGCCGACTCAGCGTCAGCGCATTGCTGGTGCCGCTGGCGTTCTGCTCGGGGGCGATGACGTCGATGTGACCGAGCCCCTGGCAGGCCTTGACCAGTGCGGCCAGGCCCGGTGCGAGGTAGCCGTCGTCGTTGGCGATGAGGATGCGCATGCGGCATTGTAGGGAGCGGCGGCAGGGCAGCAGAGCACAGGGCAGACGAGCACCATGATGGGGCCGGAGATCCGTTTAGCGCACCACGCGCAGCGCCGCGATGGTGGATCGTGCCTGCACGGCTGCCGGTTGATCTGGCGTCGCCCCAAAAGCGAAGGGCTTGGCCGCGGCCAAGCCCTGCTACTGACTGCGAAACCCTGGTGCCGGTGAACGGAATCGAACTGTTGACCTTCGCATTACGAATGCACCTGAAATAGCGTTTGCCCCTATTCGTCGGCGTTGATAGACTCCCCCACGTTACCTATACAAATCAACGCTTTAGGCAAGCTTAGGCAGTGGCTGGCGTTGATGCTGATTCAGGGCAGCGGGGGCAAACTGCTTACATCCCCCGTTACATCCGGACCGATGTAAGCAGACTGCGGGGGCAGCATGGCAAAGGAACGATTGACGGCGCCGAAGGTGGCACGCTTTACCTGCCCGACCGACAAGGCGCAGGCGTTCAAGTGGGACGCTGCGACACCTGGGCTGGGCTTGAGGGTGACGCCGACCGGGAAGCCCGCCTACATCTTTCAGAGCCGCTTTCAGGAAAGGACGCTGCGCGTGACCATCGGCAGCCCTGACGCCTGGAGCATCCCGCAGGCGCAGGAACGGGCCCGCGAACTGCAGCGCCAGATTGACGCCGGCCGCGACCCGCGCGAAGTGAAGGCCGAGAGCATCGCCGCCGACGTGGCGAAGCGCACCGCCGAAGTGGCCGAGGTGCTGACCGTGGGCGAGGTGTGGCCCCGCTACATGGCCGAAGGCAAGCCCAAGCGCAGAGCCGCCTGGAAGCCGCGCTATGTGGCCGACCTGCAGAAAGCCGCGTCGCTGGGTGGCGAGCCAAAGAAGCGGGGCAAGGGCAAGACGAAGCCCGGGCACCTGGCCGCCTTGATGCCGCTGCGGCTGGCGTCGATAGACCAGGACACCATCCGCGATTGGTACGCCAAGGAAGCCAGGACGGCGCCGATTCAGGCCGCCCGTGCCGTGGCGATGTTTTCGGGGTTCCTGGGCTGGTGCGCCACGAAGAGAGACCTTCGCGCCCTGGTGCAGAAAGACGCCGCCCGCGCCAGCGAACTAGGCGACGTGCTGCCCGGGGTGAACAGGCGCCGCGACGCCCTGGAGATTGACCAGCTGCCCGCGTGGTTCGCTGGCACCGACAAGCTGCAGAGCCGCGCCGCCCGGGCTTACCTGCAGGCGCTGGTGTTGACGGGGGCCCGACGCGAGGAACTGGCCGGCTTGCGCTGGGCTGACGTTGATTTTCAGTGGCAGAAACTGACCATCGCCGACAAGGTGGAAGCGACCCGCGTTATCCCGCTCACGCCCTACATGGCGCAGCTACTCAACACCCTGCCCCGACACAATGAATGGGTGTTCGCCAGCGTGCGGCTATCCACCGGAAAGAAGGGTGCGCCGCGCCTTTGGGTGAACGCCAGCAAGTCGGGCCACATCGCTGAACCCAGCGCACCCCATGCAAGTGTGCTGGCCGATGCTGGCATCCCGCACGTTTCGATTCACGGGCTGCGCCGCACCTTTTCGCTGCTGGGTGAGGCCGCAGGCGCCCCAGCAGGCGCCATCGCGCAGGTTATGGGGCACAAGCCGAGCGCCATCGCAGAAGGCTACCGGCCCCGCTCGATTGACGCCCTGCGCCCGTACCTTGCGCAGATAGAGCGCTTCATTCTCGACAAGGCGGGGATTCAGTTCGACCCGGCAACGGCTGCTGCTGGTGGCCTGCGGCTGGTGACCGCCGCCTAGACTTCTGTTTGCCCCAGCTAGGCCGCAAGGCCGAAGACCACGGCCCCCGACGTGGCCCGCTGGGGCACCTTCAATCGGGGTGCATCGGGGGATGCAATGAAGGACGACGCGACCGCGCCGCGCTGGGGCGTATGGCTGCAACTGCCAGCGGTGAAACTGTGGCAGGCCGTTGCACTGTCAATCGGCTGCGAGCCGACCGAGCCGCTACGCGAAGCCATCTTCAAAGGGCGTGCGCCCGATGAACGCGCAGGGGCGCACGTCTTCGAACTCCTAAAGCGGTGGCACTACTGCGAGCAAGCCCTGAGCTTTGACGGGCCAATCAAGCCGCAGGGGTATGGAATGGCGAATCCTCCGGTTTGCCCGGTGCTGCTGGCCGATGTTGCCGCCTTCCTGGCGGATGCTGGGTTCGAACTGCCCGAGGAACTGCGTGCGCTGGTGCTGGTGCGCGCCGAACCTGCGCCGACTCATGCAGAGCCGGCCGAGGTGGCCGCCAGTCTAGTGACGAAAGCCAGCCAAGCCGCACAGAAGGAAGCCCGCGAAGATGCGCGACTAGCGCACTGTGAAGCCGAGGGAATCATGTTCGATAAGGCGTCCCTGCGGCGCCTACCTGACGGCATCGCAAAGGCCGCCGAGAGTCTCAATCCGCCGATTAGCCGTCAGTCCCTTTCGACAGACGTACGGGCTGCGCTGCGCCGACGACTTGAGAGAGAGAAGAGCGGCAGGGGGTAACGCCGGCCGCCTGCATCGCGGCTGCGCTGCCTGCATCTTGCACGACACCTCATAGGTGCGGTGAAGATGCATGCGCCTGCATGGGTGACTGCATGGATATGCAAGCTAGGAAATCGACAGCGCTGCGCCATTGCAGCGCCTCGACATACCAAGCCATGCAAACCGCAACGCATCACAGCGCGGAAGTGAGGCAGGCCGCGACCGGCCCCGCTTTCGTTTCTCTCGACCGTGAGACTCGCAGCGCCGTCGATACGGCCTGCGCCGCCTATCACCTGAGCCGCCAGCCGCAGACCTTGAGGGGCTGGGCCTGCAAAGAGGATGGCCCGTTGCGCCCAGTGCGTGTGCACGGCCGCCTTTCTTGGAGCGTGGCCGAACTGCGTCGCGTGCTGGGGGTGCCAGCGTGAAACGGGCCCCGCACAACTTGCCGGCTGCCGGGGCCATGGGTGAACAATTGACGCTGATTGACCCGCCGCAATTTTGCCCCGCCTGGCCGAAGCGAAACACCCTCGCCGACCGCGCCCTGAAGCTGTTTCTTGATGGCCGCGTCTTCGACCATCCAGACTTCATCGAAGGTGCTGGTTCCTGGCGCCTGGCCGCCGTGGTTTTTCAACTGCGCGCGCTGGGCTGGCCTATCGACACTATCGAAGTGCCCAGCCCGAGCGAGGAACACCCGGGCCGCACCATCGCCCTTTACAAGCTGCCGGGAAAGTACGCCGCCGAGGCGCTGGCGCAATTGGCCGGGTTGGTGCGATGAACGGGCCCGCATGGCTGGAAGACCTGCAGGCACTGGCCGCGCGCTGCGCTGGGCTGGGCATCGGCCCGGACCTCGCCGCGTTGACGCTGGCCGAGGCATGGGGGCTCTATCGGTTCCTCGCGCGCATGGCAGGGAGTGGCGATGCCTGAGCGTATCGACCTGAAGCACGCCCGCGATGCCTTGCACGCTATCGACCCGGCTTGCAGCCGCGACGATTGGCACAGCATCGGCCGCGCCGCCATCGCTGCCGGCCTGACCGTTGATGACCTCGACGAATGGAGCCGGAGCGCCGCGAACTACTCCGGCGAGCGCGACGTGAAGACCGCGTTTCGCAACATCGCGCCGACCGGGGGCACGGGGCCGGGCACGCTATGGAAGGCCGCACTATCGGCCGGCTGGCGCCCGCCAAAGGGCGACGAAACGGAAGCGAAGCCCCGCACCAAGGCACGCGCAGCAAGGGCCCGCCACAGGGCCGCCACGGGCCCGCATGCGCCATCGGCCGCCGAGGTTTGGGAACGTTGCGAGCCGGCGACGGCCGCGCATGGCTACATCGTGAAGAAGGACGGCCGACCCGATGGCCTTCGCGTGGTGCCCGAGAGCGACCCGTTGCGCGTCAACGGCGCGAGCGTGGCCGGCTGCCTGGTGGTGCCGGTGCTGCCGCTGGCCGGTGGCGAGCCGGTTTCGCTGCAGTTCATCGCGTCGCCCGATGTGGGCGCACGGTGGAAGTCGAGAGGCAAGACCGATAAGCCGAACCTGCCCAACGCATCAATGGCCGGTGGCGCCTTCATCGTGGGCGAGCTGGTGCCGGGTGGCGTTGCCTATGTGTGCGAGGGCATCGGGCAAGCGTGGGCGTGCTGGAAGGCAACCGGCGCCGCCGCCGTGGTGTGCTTCGGCTGGGGCCGCGTGCGTGCTGTGGCCGCCGAACTGCGCCAGCGCGACGCTTCGGCTCGGCTGGTGCTGGTGCCGGACCGGGGCAAGGAAGACGAAGCCCAGACCATCGCCCGCGAAGTGGGGGCCCTGTTCGTGACCATGCCCAGCGACACCCCGCCCAACTTCGACGCGAACGACTACGCTGCCGCGAATGGGCACGATGCCCTGGAGGTGCTGCTGGCCGGCACCATTGAGCCGCCGCAACCCGAGCCGCGCTTTCGACTGCTGACCGGCGCCGACCTGCAGGAACTGCCGCCGCTGACGTGGCGCGTGCGTGGCGTGCTGCCGACCCTGGGCCTGGGCGCGCTGTTCGGCCCCAGCGCATCGGGCAAATCGTTCCTGGGTTTCGACCTCGCCGCGCATATCGCCGAGGGCCGCGAATGGTTCGGCCATCGGGTGAGCGCTGCCCCCGTGGTGTACGTCGCGCTAGAAGGCGAAGCCGGCTTCAGGCAGCGCGCCGAAGCATGGGAGCAAGCGCACGGCCGCAAGCTGCCGGCCGGCCTGCGCCTGGTGCTGCAGGGATTCAAGCTGGCTGCCGACGTGCCCGACCTCGCCGCCGCCATCCTCGCCGCAGTGGGTGCCGGTGCGGTGGTGTTCGTTGACACCCTGAACCGTGCCGCGCCGCTGGCCGATGAAAACTCAAGCCGCGACATGGGCGAGATTCTAGAAAGCGCGAAGGCACTGCAACTGCTGACGGCCGGCCTGGTGGTGCTGGTGCATCACACGGGGAAGGATGCGAGCAAGGGGCTACGGGGTCACTCGTCGCTGTTCGCAGCAATGGATGCGGTTATCGCTGTGTCCCGTGAAGGCGACCGCCGCGCCTGGACTACGGATGCGGCGCATGGCGGTAAGGCGAAGGACGGCGCCGACGGTGACGCGCACCCCTTCCGCCTGGAGGTGGTGCAACTTGCGCCAGATAGCGACGGCGAGCCGGTTTCATCGTGCGTCGTGCGCCCTGACATGAGCGCCGCCGAGGTGGCACGGGTGAAGCTGCCGCAAGGTGGAAACCAGCGCATCGTGCTCGACGCCCTGCGCCCGATGTTCAAGGCGTCGGCCCGGTTCGGCAAGAGTGGCGCACCAGCGTCGCACCCGTGCATCGAACTGGAGCCCGCCATAGGCGCCGGAGGCGCCTCCCTACCCTGCGCCAGCGACCGGCGCACGGAACGCACCAGGGAAGCGATTACGGGCCTTGTGGCGCGTGGCGTGCTGGGCTGCGGGGACGGTTGGCTATGGCTGACCTGACGCCCCGAAATTCCCCGAACTCCCCGTTTTCGGGGATTCCCGGGCCCGAAATTCCCCGGGCCCCCTATAAGGGGCCAGGAAGGCGGGGGAGTGATGCGGTGGGCATGAGCTTCGACCTGCGGCTGCTGAAACCCGAAGTCACGAATGGAGAGCCATGAGCAAGCCAAAGTTTGAACGCGCGCCGGCAGGCCCGAAGGTCATGGAGATTCAGGGTGACCCCGCAAAGCGCGAAGAACTGCTGGCGGCCCTGACCGCTGAAGGTCTGTTCACCAACGCGATATTGATGCAGACCTACAGCAGCAAAGTAGCAGGCGATATCGGAATCACCCAAGCTGTGAAAGCGCTGCGAGCAACTATCGAGGAAGTCAATCGCGGTGACCTGAAGGCAGTAGAAGTTGTTCTGGTGGGACAAGCCGCAGCACTGAACGCGATGTTTGCCGAGCTTGCGCGCCGTGCTGGTATGAACATGGGCGAGCACCTGGGCGCAGCGGAGACCTACATGCGCCTCGCGCTGAAGGCGCAGGGCCAATGCAGGGCAACGCTTGAGACGCTGGCCGCCATCAAGAATCCGCCCGTGCTGTTCGCCCGGCAAGCCAACATCAACAATGGCGGGCAACAGCAAGTGAACAATGGCACCTCGCCGCCGAGAGCGGAACAGTACACGCAGACGCGCGCGCATCCGGGGGAAACTGTTTCTGCGCCAAACAGACTTTTAGAGGACAGCACCAATGGCAGCCCGCAAGTGGACACCCGAGCAACGGCAGCAACAGGCCGAGCGCATCCGAGCCTGGAGCCCTTGGGAGCATTCGACGGGCCCGCGAAGCGCTGAGGGCAAGGCCAGGGCTTCGCGCAACGGCTGGAAGGGTGGGCACCGGAAGATACTTCGCGAACTGGTGCGGACGCTAACGGCGCAACGCGAAGTGCTTGCCGAGAGGTGGTCGGTTGGCGCAACATTGAACCATCAAAAGTTTGCAGGGAGGTCAACATGACGAACGCCGGTAGGACTTTCTGGCTCCGCCTTGGATACGGCGTGCTGGGTGTACTTGTCCTTCTCGCGGCAGTCCAAAGTGAGAACTCAGGCGCCGGCGGTGTCTCCGGCGCAGTGCTGCTATGCGGGTACGCAATAAATCGTCGCCTGGGTGAACTACGGGATGCCGTCGAGCGTCGAAATCGCGCCCCATGACGCCCGCTCGCCGCAACTCGCGGCACCTGCGCCCGCATTGATAACAATCAAGTCAGACAACTCGCATACCGTGCAGTCAGTTTCAGAAGGACAACGCGTGACTGAGAAGGCTGAATCCGAGACGGCGGACGAGTTTGCCGGAGTCATCGGGCTGGCAATGACGATTCCGCCGCTCTGGGCGCTCGCATTGCTTGCAGTCCAGTGCATAACGTGGCTCAAGACTGGCATCTGGCAAGAAGTACCGGCCGTTGCGGTCTTCCTATCGCCCGAGGCACAACGATTCAACCTGCGGATGACCGAGGTCGGATTTTCCCCGCTTGACTTGGTGCCGTCCTGGGCTTCCTATTCCAGCGCGGAGGCCGTGATTGCAGCCCTCTCTGGGCGCATGGTCGGTGTGTCGAAAATAATAGGATGGCTGCTAGAGGCCAGCCTAGGCGGCTGGCTAGTCAGCCTTTCAATTGGGACCTGCTGTGCCCTGATTGCTTACGTTCACTCCAAGCGGTAGCGCGGGCGCAAGTAGGACGCGCCGACCGCGCAGGTGCGCCGCGCGCTTGGCCACACCGGTCACGCGCTCCGGGACGGTGCGGCGAACGCGTGACCCAACCGCGAACCGCGACGCGTTGGAAGACCCCTAGCCCGGCGCACAGCTGAAACAACAGGCCCCCGCACGGCGACAGAGAGCAACTCCTCCTCGGCTTCGCCCCGAGGCTGGCCATTGCGCCGGGTTTGTCCTCAATGGCGCCCTGCTGAGGAAATCGGCTTACATCCGCCGTTACATCGGCCGCCAGAAAGACAAGCGGGTTAGCAGGCGCTAACCCACTAACCCGCGTCAATCATTGGTGCCGGTGAACGGAATCGAACTGTTGACCTTCGCATTACGAATGCGCTGCTCTACCAACTGAGCTACACCGGCACAGCCTTCAAGTATATCAGCGGCCGATGCGTTGATCGGGTCCGCGCGCGGTTCGCTTTCGTGACTTTCCGCTTGCAGCGGCCGCCGCTGCGGGCAGCGCCCGCGCGGTTGAGAATGCGCAGGCATGCAACGCTCCCTCACCTACCTGCTCAGCCCCCGTCACCGCGCTGCCTGGCGCTGGCTGCTGCTCGCGCTGGTGCTGGTGGTGGCCTGGTTCGCATTCTCGCCAACCAGCGGCGTCGATGCCTTCGAGAACGTCGACAAGGTCAAGCACGTGCTGGCCTTCAGCTGCCTGGCCACCACGGCGTCGCTGGGCTGGACCGCCGCGGCGTCCGCGCGCGGCAGCGTTGCGCTGTCGCTGCTGCTGTACGGGGCCTTCATCGAGGTCGTGCAGACCGCCATCCCGGGCCGATCGGCGAGCTGGTTCGACCTCGGGGCCGACGCCGTGGGCATCGCCGGCGGCTTGCTGGCCGTGCTGCTGGCGCGGCGTTACCTGGACCGGCCGGACGCTTGAATGCGGGTTGTCACCAGTAGCTCACGCCATGAGCTACCGGCACCCGACACTGTCTCCACGCGCTGGGCAGATCGCCCGCCCGAACCAGGAGAGACAGATGAACCAGGCCCTGATCGACCTCCCCCTGCTGCAGCCCCTCGTCGCCGACCGCACCGGCTTCGACATCGGCTGGGACCACGCCCATCACGGCCTCGTGCCGCCGGCGGAACTGCTGCACGCCGGCACGCCGGTGTGCCAGGGCTGGACCGCCGGCAAGGCGGTCTTCGGCCGCCGCACGATGCAGAGCCGCCGCACCACGCGCCAGTGGCTGGCGCTGCGGCTGCAGGCCTGGCGCGAGGGCGCTGTCTTCGACGGGCAACTCGTCACCGCCAACTACCTGGGGCAGTTGCACAACGAGCGCTGCCCCGTGTTGCGCAGCGCCCTCGGTGGCGCTGCGGGCCATGACGACGCGGCGGTCGTCGAGCGCATCGACCCCGAGGCCGGCTTCGTCGCCGGCAACCTCGTCGTCGTCAGCGCACGCGCCGCGTCGGTGCGTCGAGGCCTGACGGTGCAGCAGGCCGTTCGCCAGGCCCGTCAGTCCGAGCAGACCGGACACGACGTCGCCGGCCTGTGCGCCGCGGCTTGGTGGCGCCTGGCGGCCCTGGGCGCCTTCGCGACGCCCCTGCCCTTTGCCGATGCGGCGCGCCTGCCGCTGGCCCTGCTGCCGCCCAACCGCGTGCGTGTGCTCGGCGACGCGCAGGGCCTGCAGTCGCTGGTGACGCAGTTCTTCGCCACCGCGGGCTGGAGCAGCCGCTGTGCCGCGCTGGCCCGGCTGCTGCCCGAGCACACGCTGCGGCACGACTTCAACCTCTTCGTGGGCGCGATGGCGCCTCGCGTGCTCGAATCGGCACCCGAGGCTGCGGCCCGCCGCCTGGCGCTGGAGGACGCCTGGCTGCACGAGCGTGTGCTGCGCCGCTGGCAGCACCTGCTTCTGAGTCTGGGCGAAGCGGGTGTGCGGACCCTGCTGGCGCGTGCGGCTGAAGAGCGGCTGCCCGGCGTGCGGGTGCTTCAGCACGCGGTGGTGCAGGCCCCCGAAGCGCCAGGTCTGCAGCAGCCAGTGGCCAGGCGCCGTGCCGACACGGCGCGCGGCCCCGTCCTCAAGCGGCTGCCGTCGAGGGCCGGCGCGGCAACTGCAGCGCCTGCAGGCCGCCCAGGAACAGTTCCACCACCAGCGGCGCCAGCGACGCATGCGTGAGCGGGCCCGACGCGCGCAGCCAGGTGAAGGTCCAGTTGATCATGCCGAACAGCAGCATGGCCAGCGGCTTGTCGAGCCGGCGCCCTTGCAGCCCGGGCCGCACCGCCGCGATCGCGGCTGCGAAGGCCGAGACCACGCGTCGCTGGCCGGCGAGCACCGCGCGCTGGTCGTCCTCGGCCAGGAACTTGACGTCCTCGGTGAGCACGCGGTGCTGGTGCGCCGCGCTCGCGTAGGCGTGCATGAAGCTCAGGATGAGCTGCTCCAGATGGTCCCGCGGCGGCAGTTGCTGCGCCTGCACCTGCAGTGCCAGCCCCTCCAGGCGCGCCACATGGTCGCAAGCGATGCGGGCCAGCAGCCCGTGCTTGTCGCTGACGTAGTGGTACAGCGTCGCCTTGGACACGCCGCAGGCCGTGGCCACCTGCTGCATCGTGGTGGCGGTGTAGCCGCGCGTGGCGAAGAGCTGCGCCGCGGCGGCGAGCATCTGCTCGCGCTGCAGGTCGAAACCGGCCGACCGCGGGCGTGCCACGGTGTGCGTCAGCGTTCGTCGAAGGACACCACCACGCGATCGGTCAGCGGGTGGGACTGGCAGGTGAGCACGAAGCCGGCATCGAGCTCGGCCTTCTCGAGCGCGAAATTGCGGTCCATTCGCACGCGGCCTTCCAGCAACTTGGCGCGGCAGGTCGCGCAGACGCCGGAGCGGCACGAATACGGCACCTCGAGCCCGGCGCGGCCGGCAGCAGCCAGGATGCTTTCGTCGCTGGGCTGGAAGGCGACGTCGCGCGTCAGGCCGTCGCGCACGATGGTGATGGTGGCCGTGGTGGCGTCGCCCGGCTTGGGTGCGTGCAGCGTGGCGTCGGCGGCCGAGGGCGGGATGCCGAAACGCTCGACGTGGATGCGATCGGCCGCGATGCCGGCGCCCAGCAGCGCGGCTTCGGCCTCGTCGTTCATCGCGTGCGGTCCGCAGACGAAGGCTTCGTCGACCGCGCCGACCAGGCCGAGCAGCGTCTGGATCTTGTCGGCGTCCAGGCGCCCTGCATTCAGCGGCGAGTCCATCACCTCGCGCGAGAACACCGGGTGCAGCACGAGTCGCGTCAGGTAGCGGTTCTTCAGGTCCTCGAGTTCTTCCTTGAACATCGTGCTGGCGGCGCGGCGGTTGCCGTACAGCAGCGTGCACCGCGACTGCCGGTCCTGCGCCAGCACGGTCTTCAGGATCGACAGGATCGGCGTGATGCCGCTGCCGCCGGCCACCGCCAGCACATGGCGCGGCCGGCGCGACAGCGCGGCGCCGAAGCGGCCTTGCGGCTCCATGACTTCGACCGTGTCGCCGGCTTTCAGACTGTCGTGCAGCCAGTTCGAGAAGGCGCCGCCGGCCACGCGCCGTACGCCCACGCGCAGGCCTTCGTCGGCGGCGGCGCAGATCGAGTACGAACGCCGCAGCTCGCCGTGCTTGAGCGTCAGGTACTGCCCGGGCGCGAAGCGGAAGCTGTCGGCCAGATCGGGGGGCACGTCGAAGGCCACGACCATCGCGTCGTCGCCCTCGGGCCGCAGCTGGCGCACGCGCAGAGGGTGGAAGTGAAGTCCGCTCATATCGGTTTGAAGTGTTCGAAGGGCTCGTGGCAGTCCAGGCAGCGGTGCAGCGCCTTGCAGGCCGTGGAGCCGAAAGCCGACAGCCGTTCGGTCTGCAGGCTGCCGCAGCGCGGGCAGGCCAGGTTGAGCGGCCGGATGCGGACCGTGCTGGCGGCCGGGTCGCCGCCGCAGGCCTGCCCCGGCGACGCAATGCCGTAGGCCAGCAGCCGTTCGCGGCCCTGCGCGCTGATCCAGTCGGTGGTCCATGCCGGCGCCAGGCGATGGCTGACCGTGACGGGGCCGAAGCCGGCTTGCTCGAGCGCCGCGCGCACGCTGTCGGCGATGACTTCGGTGGCCGGGCAGCCGCTGTAGGTGGGCGTCAGCACGACCTGCGTGCCGGCATCGGTGCTGTGCACTTCGCGCACGATGCCCAGGTCGCACACCGACAGCACCGGCACCTCGGGGTCCATCACCACCTGCAGGGCGGCCCAGGCCGCCTGCTCGCGGCTGTGCAAGACCGCGGCGCCCGTCACCAGCTGCCCCCGGGGTGCTGGCGCTGCAGGCTCTGCATCTCGGCCAGCATGAAACCCAGGTGCTCGCTGTGGCTGCCCTGCGTGCCGGTGCTGACGAACGGCGTTGCGGCCGGCAGCGGCAGCCGGGCCGCTTCGAGCACGGCGCCCACGTCGGCCAGCCAGGCCGTGCGCAGCGTGTCGCGCGCCGGGCCCAGCCCCGCGGCTTCGGCAGCCGCGTCCACCGCATCGCGCACGAAGAGTTCGTTGGTGTAGGGCCAGATGCGCTCCAGCGCAGCTTGCATGCGGCGCGCCGATTCTGCCGTGCCGTCGCCCAGCCGCACCACCCAGTCGCCAGCGTGCAGCTGGTGGTAGCGCGCCTCCTTCAGCGCCTTGCCGGCGATGGCTGCCAGTTCGCTGTCTGCCGACGCACCCAGCCGCGACCAGACCAGCTTGAGCCAGCAGGCGAGCAGGAAGTTGCGCAGCACCGTGTCGGCGAAGTCGCCACCCGGCGCATGCGCGCTGCTGCGGCGCATCGGTTGCTCGACCAGCGTCAGGTTCAGGAAGTCGCGCTCGTCGCGCAGGAAGGCGAGTTGGTCCTCGCTGAATGGGTCCGGACGGCCCTGCCCTTCCAGCCGCCCGGCGTGCGCCAGCAGCGAACGCGCCTGGCCGATGAGGTCCAGCGCCATGTTGGTCAGCGCGATGTCCTCTTCCAGCACCGGCCCGTGGCCGCACCACTCGGCCAGGCGCTGGGCGTGGATCAAGCAAGTGTCGGCGATGCGCAGCACGTAGCGCACCGGGGGCGTGAGGTTCAGGCGGAGCGACTCCGCGGTGGCGATCATCTTCGGGCCCTCACATGTGGTTGACGGACTCGGGCAGCTCGTAGAACGTGGGGTGGCGGTACACCTTGTCCTCGGCCGGGTCGAAGTACATGTCCTTGTCGCCGGGGTCGCTGGCGGTGATGTCGCTGCTGCGCACAACCCACACGCTGGTGCCTTCCTGGCGCCGCGTGTAGACCTCGCGTGCGAGTTGCACCGCCATCTTGGCATCGCTTGCGTGCAGGCTGCCGCAGTGCTTGTGGTCGAGGCCGGCCTTGGCACGCACGAAGATCTCCCACAGCGGCCATTCGGCCGCTGCGCCCGTTGCCGGCCGCTCGCCGGGTGTCGAGGTGCTCATGCTGCTTGCTCCCGTGTCGCTTGCTTGCGCGCGTGCGCCATCGCCGCGTCGCGCACCCAGGCACCGTCGTCCCAGGCCTTGATCCGTGCCGCCAGGCGTTCCTTGTTGCAGGGTCCGTGGCCGCCGACGACGCGCCAGAACTCGTCCCAGTCGATGGGCCCGAAGTCGCAGTGGCCGCGTGCTTCGTTCCACTGCAGCAGCGGGTCGGGCATCGTCACGCCCAGCACCTTGGCCTGCTCCACCGTGGCGTCGACGAACTTCTGCCGCAGGTCGTCGTTGCTGATGCGCTTGATGCCCCAGCGCGCGCTCTGCGCACCGTGCACACTTTCGCCGTCGGGCGGGCCGAACATCATCAGGCTCGGCCACCACCAGCGGTTGACGGCGTCCTGCACCATGTCGCGCTGGGCCTCGGTGCCCTGGTTCATCATCACCATCAGGGCGTCGAAACCCTGGCGCTGGTGGAAGCTCTCCTCGCGGCAGATGCGCACCATGGCGCGCGCGTAGGGCGCGTAGCTGCAGCGCGTCAGCGGCACCTGGTTCATGATCGCCGCACCGTCGACGAGCCAGCCGATGACGCCGATGTCGGCCCAGCTCAGCGTCGGATAGTTGAAGATGCTGCTGTACTTGGCCTTGCCGCTGTGCAGCGCGTCCAGCAGCTGGTCGCGGCTGGTGCCCAGCGTCTCGGCGGCAGCGTACAGGTACAGGCCGTGGCCGGCCTCGTCCTGGATCTTGGCCAGCAGGATCGCCTTGCGCTTGAGCGTGGGCGCGCGCGTGACCCAGTTGCCTTCGGGCAGCATGCCGACGAACTCGCTGTGCGCGTGCTGGCTGATCTGGCGCACCAGCGTCTTGCGGTAGTGCTCGGGCATCCAGTCCTTGGCCTCGATGAAGGCGCCGTCGTCGATGCGGGCTTCGAAGCGCGCCTCGAGCTGCGCCTCCTCGGCCGATCGCACCGCCTTGCGCTCTTCCTTGGGCGCGGTGTCCATGGCTTGGGTGTACATGTCGGGGCTCCTACTTGGGTCTGTTGTCGACGACGCGCCGGGCTTTGCCGACCAGCGTGCGCTCGATCGAGTCGGGCAGGCCGACGTCGACGCGCGTGTTGACACCGATCAGGGTCTTGATGCGGTGCTGCAGCTCGCGCGCAATGGCACCGCGGTCGGCGGCCTGGTGTTCGGGCGTGAGCTCGCAGCGCACCGTGACGTCATCGAGCAGCGCGTCGCGCGTGACCACCAGCTGGTACTGGCCCGAGAGCTGGCCCTGCTGCAGCACAAGTTCCTCGACCTGCGTCGGGAACAGGTTGACGCCGCGGATGATCAGCATGTCGTCGCTGCGGCCGACGATCTTGCCCATGCGGCGCATGCTGCGTGCGGTGGGCGGCAACAGGCGCGTGAGGTCTCGCGTGCGGTAGCGGACCACGGGCAGCGCTTCCTTGCTCAGCGTCGTGAACACCAGTTCGCCCTCGGCGCCGTCGGGCAGCACCTCGCCGGTTGCGGGGTCGACGATCTCCGGGTAGAAGTGGTCTTCCCAGATCACCGGGCCGTCTTTGCTCTCGATGCACTCGTTGGCCACGCCCGGGCCCATGACCTCGCTCAGGCCGTAGATGTCCACCGCGTCGATGGCCGCGCTCTGTTCAATGTCTCGCCGCATCGCCTCGGTCCAGGGTTCGGCGCCGAAGATGCCGACGCTGATCGACATCGCGCGCGGGTCCTTGCCCTGGCGGCGGAACTCCTCGACGATGACCTGCATGTAGCTCGGCGTGACCATGATGATGTCGGGCTTGAAGTCCCCGATCAGCTGCACCTGCTTCTCGGTCTGGCCGCCGCCCATCGGCACCACCGTGCAGCCCAGCCGCTCGGCGCCGTAGTGCGCGCCCAGGCCGCCGGTGAAGAGGCCGTAGCCGTAGGCCACGTGCACGATGTCGCCGGCGCGACCCCCGCTGGCGCGGATGCTGCGCGCCACCAGGTCGGCCCAGCGCTGAATGTCGGCCTGCGTGTAGGCCACCACGGTGGGCTTGCCGGTGGTGCCGCTGCTGGCATGGATGCGCACGACCTTCTCGCGCGGCACGGCAAACATGCCGAAGGGATAGTTGGCGCGCAGGTCGGCCTTGGTCGTGAACGGGAACTTCGCCAGGTCCGCGAGCGTTTTGCAATCGGCCGGCTGCACGCCCTTTTCGTCGAAGGCGCGCCGGTAGTGCGGCACGTTGTCGTAGGCGTGCTGCAGCGACCATTGCAGGCGCTGCAACTGCAACGCCTGCAGCTCGTCGCGGCTGGCGGTCTCGATGGGCTCGAGCTCGCCGGGCTTCGGTGTCTTCACGGGCATGCGCGTCCCCTCATTGCTGTTTGCCCACCGGCAGGCCCTCGATCAACGGCTTGCCCTTCATCGTGTACGAGCGGCCGCGGAAGGACGCGATCGATTCGTCGCGCTGGTTGCGCACGTGAATGTCATAGACGCCGGTGCGGCCGGCCTTGCTGAGCTCGGCACAGCTGGCGGTCAGCACGTCGCCGAGCCGCGCCGAGGCAAGCAGGTTGACGTCGAAGCCCGAGGCCACCGTGATCTCGTTGTAGGCGTTGCAGGCGAAGGCAAAGGTGCTGTCGGCCAGCGTGGTGATGAGGCCGCCGTGGCAGATGTCGTGGCCGTTGAGCATGTCCTCGCGCACGGCCATGCGCAGCGTCGCCGTGCCCGGGCCGACGGCCAGCACCTGCATGCCCAGGCCCTGCGTGGCGCGGTCGTTGCGCCACATCGCGTCCTTCGTGGCTTCGGCCACCTGCTGCGGCGTCATCAGAAGCGCGGGGGCACCCATCAGCGGTCCTTGAATACCGGCGGCCGCTTGGCGAAAAACGCCGCCACGCCTTCGCCGAAGTCGGCCGCGCGACCCAGTTCGCGCTGCGTGTCGGCCTCCTGCGTGATGGCGTCGCCGAAGTCCATCGCCAGCGCGCTGTCGAGCACACGGCGGGTCTCGGCCAACGCGCGCGACGGCATCGCGCACAGCTTCTGCGCCAGCGCCTGCGCGCTGTCCATCAGCGCCGCGTCGTCGACGCACTTCCAGATCAGGCCGATGCGCTCGGCTTCTTCAGCCGGCAGCTTGTCGCCGCTCATCGCCAAGCCCAAAGCGCGGGCGCGGCCGACCAGTCGCGGCAGCAGCCAGCTGCCGCCGCAGTCGGGCACGAGGCCGATCTTGCTGAAGGCCTGGATGAAGCTGGCGCTGCGCGCCGCCAGCACGAAGTCGCAGCACAGCGCCATGTTGGCGCCGGCCCCGGCAGCGACGCCGTTGACGGCAGCGATCACCGGCACCGGCATCGTGCGCAGCCGCGTCGCCAGCGGGCGGTAGCTGCGCTCGATGACGGCGCCGACGTCCACGTCGCCTGTCATCAAAGGGTCCATCAGGTCCTGCCCGGCGCAGAAGCCGCGGCCCGAGCCGGTGATGACGACGGCGCGGATCGATGCATCGTCGGCCGCCTGTTGCAGCGCCGGCAGCAACTCGGCGTGCATCGCGGCCGTGAAGCTGTTCAGCGACGCCGGCCGATGCAGCGTGATCGTGCGCACGGCACCGCTGGTGGCCACGAGGACGGTGGGTTCTGGCATGGTGGGCGGCAGGGAGTTGTTCGACCGATGGGTCGGCTAATTCTAGAGGTCTGGACAAATGCCGGGCAACGGCGGGAAAGCACGGGGCAGAATCGGCGGCCCGCCCACCGCAACACCGCGTGAACCCCCCTTCCCCTCGACTGATCCTGCTCGCTCCGATGGAAGGCGTGCTCGACCACAGCCTGCGCGACGTGCTGACGCGCGTCGGCGGCATCGACCGCTGCGTGTCCGAGTTCATCCGCATCACCGACCAGCTGTTGCCGCGCCGCGTCTACACGCGGCTGATGCCCGAGCTGCTCAACGGCAGCCGCACGCCGGCGGGCACGCCGGTGCGCGCGCAACTGCTCGGCTCCGACCCCACGTGCCTGGCCGACAACGCGGCGCTGTTGGCGACGCTCGGGCCGGCCGGCATCGACCTCAACTTCGGTTGCCCGGCCAAGATCGTCAACCGCCACCGCGGCGGCGCGGTGCTGCTCGACGAGCCCGAGCTCGTGCACGCCATCGTTGCCGCCGTGCGCCGCGCCGTGCCGGCGCACGTGCCGGTGTCGGCCAAGATGCGGCTGGGCCACCGCGACGACAGCCGCATGGTCGACTGCGCGCTGGCCATCGACAGCGCGGGTGCTTCAGAACTGGTGGTCCACGCGCGCACCAAGCTGCACGGCTACCGGCCGCCGGCCTACTGGGACCGCGTGGCGCACATCCGGCAGGCGGTGGCGCTGCCGGTGGTGGCCAACGGCGAGGTCTGGACCGTGGACGATGCGCGGCGCTGCATGGCCGAGTCCGGCTGCGACGCGCTGATGCTGGGCCGCGGCCTGGTCTCCGACCCCGGCCTGGCGCTGGCGTTGCGCGGCCAGCGCACACCTGCGTGGTCCGAGATCGAACCGCTGCTCGCGCTGTACGGCCAGCTGATCGCGCCGCGCGTCGAAGCGCGCCACCGCGGCGGCCGCATCAAGCAGTGGCTGAACATGCTGCGCCGTCGCCACCCCGAGGCGCAGCGTGCCTACGATGCCGTGCGCACGCTGCAGGCGGCCGACGACATCCAGCGCACGCTGGCCGCGCTGCAGCCGATGGCACTGGCAGCATGACGGCATGAACGGGCTGCGCGTGGCTGTCGTCGGCGGCGGCATCGGCGGCGTCGCCGCGGCGCTGTTCCTGCAGCGCGCCGGCGTCCAGGCCACCGTCTACGAGCAGGCCGACGAGTTGCGCGAAACCGGCGCCGGCATCGTCGTGCCGCCGAACATGGTGCGCCTGCTCGATGAACTGGGGCTGCTGCCGGCGCTGGAGCGCGTCGCGGTGCGGCTGCAAGCGGCCTGGGAGTTCCGCCGCTGGCAGGACGGCCGCGTGCTCTTCTCGCAGCCAATGGGCGATGCCTGCGTGGCGCTGTACGGTGCACACTGTTTTGTCGCGCACCGCGCCGACTTGCTGGCGCTGCTGCAGGCGGCGCTGGCGCCGGGTCAGTTGCGGTTGGACCATCGGCTGACGGCTTTTCGCGCCCATGGCGACACCGTCGAGCTCATCTTCGAGCGCCGCCAGCTTGGGCCCGCGTCGGCGCAGGCCGATGTGCTGATCGGTGCCGACGGCATCCACTCGCTCGTGCAGAAGCACCTCGCGCCCGCCGCCGAAGCGCGCTTCTCGGGGCTGTGCGCCTTCCGCTGCCTGGTGCCGGCCGCGCAGGCGCCGGCGCTGGCGCTGCGGCCGGTGCAGTCGCTGTGGCTGGGGCCCGGGCGCCACCTCGTGCACTACCCGATCTCGTCGGGCAAGCTGGTCAACATCGTGGCCATCGTGCCGGCCGGCGACTGGCGCAGCGAAAGCTGGACCGCCGAGGGCCGCGTCGACGACATGCTGCTCGCCTTCGCCGGCTGGGACCCGCGGGTGCAGCAACTGCTGGCCGCTGCCACCGACACGCGGCGCTGGGCGCTGCTCGACCGCTCGCCGCTGCGGCGCTGGACCGACGGCCGCATCGCGTTGCTCGGTGACGCCGCGCACGCCATGCTGCCCTTCTTTGCGCAAGGCGCAGCCCAGGCCCTCGAGGACGCCGCGGTGCTGGCCGACTGCCTGCACGGCGTGACCGCGGCCGCCGTGCCCGCGGCGCTGCAGCACTACCAGGACCGCCGGCTGCCGCGCGCCAGCGAGGTCCAGCTCATGAGCCGCGGCCGCGAGATCCGCAACCACCTGCCCGACGGGCCCGAGCAGCAGGCCCGCGATGCGGCGTTCGCGCAGGGCGATCCGCTGCGGCAGAGCGCCTGGCTGTACGGGCACGACGTCCGCGCAGCTTCGACGGGCCCCTGAGGCGGCGCCGCTTTCACCCCACCTGCCGCCCTCGCACGTACAAGCTCTGTTGAAGCAGCCCTGCACGATGCCCGATCCCACCGACGACCACCTCATGCGCGCCTTCGCCGCAGGCGACGCCCGCGCCTTCGAGACGCTGTACGCCCGCCACCACTTGGCGCTGTACCGCTTCGTGCGCCGCTTGCTGGGCCGCGAAGCTGCCACGCAGGCCGACGAGGTGTTCCAGGACACCTGGCTGCGCGCCATCCAGGCGCGTCACACCTGGCAGCCGCAGGGCGCGGCGTGGCGCACCTGGCTGTTCACGCTGGCGCACCACCGGGCGGTCGACTGCCTGCGCAAGGCCGGGCGTGAAGTCAGCTGGGGAGGCGACGACGACGCCCCGCCCTGGGAACCCGCGGCCGCCCCCGGGTCGGATGGGCCGGCCGCGCGCAATGACGCCGAAGACCAGGTCTTCTGGCGCGCCGCCGGACAACGGCTGCTGGACTGCCTGGAGGCCTTGCCCTTGCCGCAGAAGACCGTGTTCCTGCTCCACCACGAAGACGGCCTGCAGGTGGACGAGATGGCGCGCGCGCTCGAAGTTGGCTTCGAGACCGCCAAGACGCGGCTGCGTTACGCAATGAGCAAGCTGCGCACCTGCATGGGCGCTTACCTGCCGCAGAAGGTGAGCGGATGAACCCGATCCCGCCCGACGAACACCTGCTCAAGGCGCTGCGGCACGCGCCCGATGCCGAGGTGGTGCCGCCGCACGAAGTCAGCGCCCGGATCCTGGCCGCGGCGCACCGCAGTGCCGCGGAGCAGCCCGCTGCGACGGCGCCGCCGGCCTGGCGGCGCTGGGCCGCGGCGCTGTGGCATCGCCCGGGCGCTTCTGCAGCGCTGGCCAGCGTGCTGCTGGCCGGCTTCATCGGCCTGCTGTGGCGCGGCGAGGTGCCGGGGCCGACCAGCGAAGTGACGTCCAACCAGCCTGCGCCGGCGGCCGCCGCCCTTCGCTCCACGGAGTCGATGGCGGCACCGGTACCCGCAGTGACAGCCGACGCAGCGCCCAGCGTGCTGCCCGCCGCCGCACCGCAACCCGCACCGGCAAACGCGGTGGTGCCCAGGAAGGCAACTGCGGCGCCGCCTGCAATCGCCCCGAGGCGTGCGGCCGGCAACGCCACGCCGGCGCTCGGCCCGGTGCTGCAGACGCAGCCGGCAGAGATTGCACCGGTGCAGCCGGACCCACCTGCGGCCCCCGAGTCCCCCGCAAAGGCCGAGCTTCGCTCCAGGCCGGCGCAGACGACAGCGGCGCCGGTTGCCGCGGCCATCGGTGCCGCGGCCGATGCAGCGCAGGTTCCGCCCTGGCAGGCTTCGACCCTGGCCGGCGACCACTGGCGCTGGCAGCCGGAAGGTGAACTGCGCGATCCGGACGCCCCGTGGTGGGCTGCGCTGGCGCGCGTCACCCAGGGCCGCTGGCAGCTCGCGGCCGACGCCCAGCCGGCGCCCGGGTCGCTGCGGCTCGAAGGGCAGCGCGGCCCCGACCGCGTCGGGCGGCTGTGGCTCGAGCCGGCGGGCGTGCTGTGGTGCGGCGCGGCGCCACCGTGCCAGCGCGCGCCGCTGCCGGCCGCGAGCCGCCGCGAGCTGCTCGATCGCCTGGCGCGCTGAAACAGCGGCACCACAAAGGAAGCGGCCCGCCGGGTGGCGGGCCGAAGGTGTCAAGACGCCAGGCGACGGGCACGGGTTCCGGAACTCCGCCCATTCTTGCGGTCGGTTCTCGCCTGAGGTGGACGCAGTATGCCGCGGCCGTGTGACGGTGATGTGGCAAACAGCGGGCCCTTCACCCGTCAATCGCGGCGCGCGCGTTCAGTACCGCATCAGGTGGCGTAGCGCTGCTGCAGGTAAGCCAGCAGCGTGCGCAGCGTCTGCGCTTCGCCGCCTGCCGGGCGGCCCGGGCGGTGGCCTTCGTTCCAGGCGTAGAGGTCGATGTGCAGCCAGTCCTGCTCGGCGGGCACGAAGTCCTCGAGGAACAGCGCGGCGTTGATCGCGCCGGCCATCGCGCCGCGGCCGGTGTTGACGATGTCGGCGATGTCGCTCTCGATGCCGCCGTGGTACGGCGCCCACAGCGGCAGGTGCCACAGCGGGTCCTGCGTGGCCATGCCGAGGTCGACGATCTCGCGTGCCTGCGCCATGCGGCGGCAGAACAGCGCCGGCAGCTGCGGCCCCAGCGCAGTGCGGGCGGCACCGGTGAGCGTGGCCAGGTCGATCATCAGGTCGGGCTTGCCTTCGGCGCCGTAGGCCAGCGCGTCGCACAGGATGACGCGGCCTTCGGCGTCGGTGTTGCCGATCTCGATGTGCAGGCCCTTGCGCGTCTTGAAGACGTCGCCCGGCCGGAAGGCGTTGCCGGCGATGGCGTTCTCGACTGCCGGGATCAGCAACTGCAGCCGCAGCGGCAGCTGCAGCGCCATGATCATCTGCGCCAGTCCCAGCGCGTTGGCTGCGCCGCCCATGTCCTTCTTCATCAGCCGCATGCCGTCGGCGCTCTTGATGTCCAGGCCCCCGGTGTCGAAGCACACGCCCTTGCCCACCAGCGTGACTCTCGGGTCCTTCGGCCGGCCCCAGTTCAGCTCGATCAGGCGCGGCGCGCGGCCCGAGGCCTCGTCCGCCGCCCGCCCCACCGCATGCACCGCCGGGAAGCCGGCCTTCAGCAGCGCAGCGCCCACCGTCTGCTTGAAGGTGGCGCCGTGCTGGCGCGCCACCAGGCGCACGGCCTCGGCCAGCGCGGCCGGGCTCAGGTGCTCGGCCGGCGTATTGACGAGGTCGCGTGTGCTGGCGATCGCCGCGGCGACGATCAGCCCGCGCTGCGCTGCGTCGCTGTCGGGCAGGCTCAGTTCGGCGGGCTCGCGGCGCGCCGGCTTGTAGAGGTCGAAGGTGTAGCCGCCGAGCTCCCACGACTGCGCCGCCACGCTGGCTTCGATGGCCATGCCGCCGTCGCCCAGGTGGTAAGCGCCGGCCGGCAGGGCCTTGGGCAGCAAGGCCAGCGCCCACGGGTCGGCGGCACCGCGCACGCCGGCCCAAACGGCCTGGATGCTGCCGTCGCTGCCCGGCACCAGCGCATGCGTGTCGGGCGCGCCGTTGAAGCCCAGGGTCTGCATCCAGCGGCGTGCGCCGGCGTCGAGCTTTTTGCCCAGCGCGGCAAAACCGGCACGGTCGGTGGTGTGGATGGGGATGCTGTGCTTGCGGGGCTTGCCCAGTCGGACGCTCATGTCGTTGTCGCTTTCATCGGTTATGGCGGCACAGCGCCCTGCAGCGCAGCGCAGCGCCGTGGTGCTGTCGTTTTGCGAAGCAGGCCTGCGTTTCGTCGCAATCGGCTGGCCGCGTGAGGGGGCCGGCGGCAGGATGCCGCCATCGCAGCCCCCACCCAGTCGGAGCCCCCATGAGCCTCTTCTCCTCGATCACGCGGCCCGTGAAGAACATCGCCGACGCGGTGATCATGCCCTTCAAGGCCCTGTTCGTGATCGGCCTCACCGGACTCATCAACGCCATGACCTTCCACGGCGTGTGGTGGTTCAAGTGGGTGGCGCTCGGCATGGGCATCGCGGTGCTGGTGTCCTTGGCCCGCGCCGCAAAAACACTGCTGCTGCTGGCGCTGGTGGCGTGGGTGGGGATGAAGATCTACCAGCGCTACGGCCAGGCGGCGCGGCAGAAGTTCGACGACTGGGTCGCGCAGGCCCAGCCGCAGGCGGCGCAGGTGCTGCAGGCGCTGCGCGCGCCGGGATCCGCCGGCGCGGCGGGCACGGCTTCAGGTTGAAGCCGCCGCCGTGCCGGGCGTGGCCGCAGCACCCGGCGCGGCGGCGGCGCCGCGCTCGACGTGCCAGTCGACCAGCCGGCGCATGTTGCCCATCGACACCCAGTGCAGGTGCATCAGCCCGAGCACGCCGCTGCGGTGCAGTTCGGCCACCACGTTGTCGGGCAGCTCGGTGGCCTTCTTCTCGTCGATGGTCAGGAAGCCGTCCACCGTGTGCTGGCGGCCGTCGGGCAGCGTGACGTCGAAGCGCATCTCGCGCAGCAGGTCCAGGTCCATCAGCCGGCGGCCCACCAGGCGCGTGCGCTGGATCTCGCCTTCCAGCGTCTCAAGCTGCTTCTGCATCGTCTGCAGCAGCTCGGCGGGCTTGCCCTCGCCGTCGAACACCGGCAGGCCGTCCGCGTCGTTGGCGCCGGCGAAAGCCGTGTCGACGCAGATCGCGAAGCGCTCGTCGTCGATGCGGGCGATGCAGAACGGGTACATGCGCAGGATCGCCGGCATGTACTGCGCCCGCCAGCGCTCGCCGCTGACGTAGAGGTTCTGGTTCTGCGTCAGGCCCAGCACCGCGATCGGCGCGATCGCGTCCTTGCCGTCGGGCTCCTTGCCGGCGCGCACGAAGACGATCGGGAACTCGCGGCAGGCGTCGCCGAATTCGGTGGCCGCGACGAACAGCGCGTTGAGGTCCTTGGCCACGCTCCAGTCGGTGATGGGCACGCGCAGCTTGAGGTTGCGGTGCTGGACGAGGTCCAGCGCGGCGGGCTGCTTGTGCAGGTTCTGATTGATCAAGAGTCTTCTCCAGGGGTTTCGGTGCGGGTGACGAGCACCTTGTCGACGCGCTTGCCATCGAGGTCCACGACCTCAAAGCGCCAGCCTTCCCACAACACGGCATCGGCCGTGCGCGGCAGCCGGCCGAGCAGGAGCATGATCATGCCAGCCAGCGTGTTGTAGCGGCCCCGGTCTTCCTCGGGGAGTTCCTTGATCTCGAGCCGGTCCTTCAGCTCGGGCACCGGGATCAGGCCGTCCATCAGCCAGCCGCCGTCGGGGCGGCGCACGGCCCAGGCGTC
>JAYUPN010000226.1:0-3498 GCA_043760065.1 Rubrivivax sp. | reverse complement strand
ACCAGGCGCTTCTCGTGCGAGTACAGGCCGGGTGCGACGAAGGCCCAGACCTGGTACAGCACCACCGGCAGCGCCAGCATGAAGGCCGCCATCAGCGTGATCTTCAGCGGCACCAGAATCGGCGAGATGACGTTGGTGGCGATCAGCGTCGCGCCCTTGGGCAGGTGCGCGACCATCGGCGCCGCGAGCAGGTCGTACAGGCCCGAGGGGCCGGGCCACACCGCGAGCGCGGCGAAAGCGATGGCGATGGCGATGATGGCGCGGATCAGCCGGTCGCGCAGTTCGATCAGGTGCGAGACGAACGGGGCTTCGGTGCCTTCGAGTTCGTCCTTCTTCTCCGGATCGGTCATTTCAGTACCGCCCGGCCGTTCCGAAGGTACTGAGCGCCCCCTCGGGGAGGCAGCGAACGAAGTGAGCTTGGGGGCTTCATTTCGGCGCCTTCAGCCCCGGCGGCCGGAAGCGCGCCACGCGCGCCGCGCCCGACTGCGCCTTGGTGCGGATGCCGGCGCGCTGCTTGTACCACTGCGGCATGGCGCCTTTCTTCAGGCGCCAGTTCTTCTTCGGCCGCGTGTAGCTCGGCGGCGGTGGGGCCAGCGGCTCGTAGCCGCTGCTGCTGCTGCTTGAACTGTCGTCGCCCAGGCCGGCGGTGGCGCTGCTCCAGTCCTTGTCGAAGGCCGAGGTGGCCTCGTTGACCTCGCTGCGCACCGACTGCTCGACGTTGCGCGCGGCGTCCTCGAACTGGGTGCGCATCTTCTTCAGCTCGTCGAGTTCGATCGATCGGTTGACCTCGGCCTTGACGTCGGCGACGTAGCGCTGTGCCTTGCCGAACATGTGGCCGATGGTGCGCGCCACCTTGGGCAGCTTCTCGGGCCCGATGACGATCAACGCCACGGCGCCGATGAGGGCGATCTTGTCGAAACCGAAGTCGATCATGGACAGGCGGGAGCAGGGCTGCGCCTGCGCCGGGGCAGGCGCGCGCTCATCAGCTCTTGGTCTTGGCTTCGACGTCCACCGTGTTGGGGTCGGCGCGCTTGGCGGTCGTGACCTGCTGCGGCGGCGCTGCGGCCGCGTCGGCCTCGGGCGGCTCGCCGCCGCTCTTGATGCCGTCCTTGAATCCCTTGACGGCGCCGCCGAGGTCTGAACCGATGTTGCGAAGCTTCTTGGTGCCGAAGATGACCACGACGACCAGCAACACGATCAGCCAATGCCAGATGCTGAACGAACCCATGATCTCTCTCCTACGAAAGCGCAAACCGTTGATTCTACGAGGCGCGGCTGTGCCGGCCCCCCTTGCCCGCCATCAACCCTTGAGCCAGGGCCGCGGGCCACCCATGACGTGCATGTGCAGGTGGTAGACCTCCTGTCCGCCGTCGCGGCCGGTGTTGATCAGGGTGCGAAAGCCGTTGTCGACGCCGAGTTCCTTCATCAACCGCGGCGCCAGGCTGAGCATGCGCCCGAGCAGGGCCTCGTGCTGCGGCCCGACGTCGCTCAAGGTCGCAAGGTGCAACTTCGGGATCACCAGCACATGCACCGGCGCCCAGGGATGGATGTCGTGGAAGGCCAGCAGTTCCTCTTCTTCGTAGGCTTTTTTCGACGGGATCTGACCGGCGATGATCTTGCAGAAGATGCAGTTCGGGTCGGCGCTCATCAGGCAACCTCCGGGCTTCGCACTGCGGTGTTTGAGCCCTTCGGGCGGTCGTGCAGGCTCATGCAGCGAGGGTCTCCATCAGATGGGCACCGGCATCGCCTTGCCCTCGGCAAAGCTCCACCAGCCCCGTATGAACCGGTACAGGTACCACAGGCCGACCAGCGACCACGCCACCCAGCCCGGGAACACGAACAGCAGCCACAGCGGCCACGTCAGCGCCAGCCACAGCAGCGTGAACCAGAAGCTGCGCGCCTGCCAGCGGAAGTGGCTGCGGTACAGGTCGTCGGGCAGGTCGGGCCGCTTGACGTAGTTGATGACCATCGCGATCACCGAGAACACGCCGGCCGAGAACCACGACAGCGTGTGCAGCCCGTAGAGCACGTGCGTCAGCAGGCGCAAGCTGCTGTCCTTGTCGGTCTGTGCGCCCGGAACCACCACCTCGTTCATGCGCCGTCTCCTTCACGCGTCTGTGCCTTGCGCAAGGCAAATTCCTCCAGGCCCGACAGGCCCTCGCGCCGTTCCAGCTCGGCCAGCACGTCGGCCGGCTTGAGGCCGAAGGCCGACAGCGCCACCATGCAGTGGAACCACAGGTCGGCGGTCTCGCCAACGATGCGCGCGCGGTCACCGTCCTTGGCCGCCATGATGACCTCGGTGGCTTCTTCGCCGATCTTCTTCAAGATGGCGTCGGTGCCCTTGGAAAACAAGCGCGCGACGTAACTCTTGTCGGGATCGCCGCCGGCCGCGGGCTGGCGGCTGTCGATCACGGCGGCCAGCCGCGCCAGGCTGTCGTGGCTGTTCATTTGTTATAGATGCGCTCGGGGTCGACGAGCACGGGCTCCACCGCGGCCCACTGCGCGCCGTCCAGGCGCTGGAAGAAGCAGCTGTGGCGCCCGGTGTGGCAGGCGACGCCGGGCTCGTGGCCGAGCTGCGTCACCTTCAGCAGCAGCACGTCGTTGTCGCAGTCCATGCGCACCTCGTGCACCTGCTGGAAGTGGCCGGACTCTTCGCCCTTGTGCCACAGCCGCTGGCGCGAACGGCTCCAGTACACGGCCTGGCCGCGCTCGGCGGTGGCCAGCGCTGCGGCGCGGTTCATCCAGGCGAACATCAACACGTCGCCGCTGGCCGCTTCCTGCGCGATCACCGGCACCAGGCCGTCGCGGTCCCACTTGATGCTGTCGAGCCAATCCATGCCGGCAAGTCTAGTGGGTCGGCCCGCTGAAGCCGCGTTCGGCGGCAAACCAGGCCAGCACCGGCACCGTGCCGGGCAGCACCGGCTGCACCTGCACCGGCAGCGACTGCCAGGACATGGCCTGGCGCTCGCGCATCTCGAAGTCGCCGTGCCAGGCAAAGACCTTGCAGAAATGAAGGCGAACCTGGGCGTGCGGGTAGTCCATCAGCTCGACCTGCCACGGCGTGGCCGCGCCGATGGTGATGCCCAGTTCTTCGTGCAGCTCGCGCTTCAGCGCCTGCTCGACGGTCTCGCCGGTTTCGACCTTGCCGCCCGGGAACTCCCAGTAGCCAGCGTAGACCTTGCCGGCGGGCCGGCTGGTCAGCAGGAAGCGGCCCTGGCCGTCGATCAGCACGCCGACCGCGACGTCCACGGGCGCGCGCGCCGCCATGGCGCCAGGCTCTACGGCCGGGGCGTCCACTCCGGCTTCAGCCACCGTGGCGTCCCGCGTAGTCGCGCGCAAACTGCTGCGCCACCCGCCCCGAGCGCGAACCGCGTTCCAGCGCCCACACCAGGCTGTCCTGGCGCGCCGCAGCGATCGCCGCTTCGTCGACGCCGAAGGAGCGCAGCCACTGCGCGACGATGGCCAGGTACTCGTCCTGCGTGAAGGGGTAGAAGCTGA
>JAYUPN010000225.1:0-9124 GCA_043760065.1 Rubrivivax sp. | reverse complement strand
TCTCCAGCGTCTCCACCTCCGGCGCCTGGATGGCCTCACCACGCAACAGCGCAGCGATCGCATCAGGATCCGCAGCAGCCAGCCGCCCCAGCGAAAACGCGAGCTTGTTGTTGTCCACCGCGACGTTGTTCAGCCCGATCGCATGCAGCAGCGCCTCGAGGCTCACCGGCACCAGCCCGCGCTGCCACGCTGACCCGAGTGCGACGATGTTCGAATAGATCGAATCGCCGAGAAACGACTCCGCCAGTGCCTGCGCATCGAGCGTCTCCACGCGGTCCGCGCCCGCAGCAAAGCGCAGCTTCTCCAGCAGCTGCGGCACCTTCAGGCTCGCATCCGGGTTGCGCAAGCTCTCGGCCACCGGCACCTCGTGCGTGTTGGCCAGGATGCGCGTGCGGCCGTGGCGCACGGTCAGCAAGGCTTCGGGCGAAGCCGCCACCACCAGGTCGCAGGCCAGCAGGGCATCGGCTTGCTGGGCGTCGATGCGCACCTGGTGCAGCCGCGCGGGCCGGTCGGCCAGGCGCACGAAGCTGAGCACCGCGCCGCCCTTCTGCGCAAAGCCCATGAAGTCGAGCACGCTGGCCGACTTGGCCTCCAGGTGGGCGGCCATCGTGATCAGCGCACCGACCGTGACCACGCCGGTGCCGCCGACGCCGGTGACCAGCAGATCGTAGGGGCCGGTCCAGTCGTGGGCCGGCGGCAAGGGCAGGGCGGCGATGCGCTGCATCAGCGCCGCGTCGCCGCCCTGCAGCGCGCCCAGGTGCTTGCGCAGCTTGCCGCCGAGCACGCCGACGAAGCTGGGGCAGAAGCCGTTGGCGCAGGAGTAGTCCTTGTTGCAGGCGCTCTGGTCGATGCGGCGCTTGCGGCCCAGCGCGGTCTCGTGCGGCAGCACCGCCACGCAGTTGCTCTGCACCGTGCAGTCGCCGCAGCCCTCGCACACTTGCTCGTTGATGAAGAGGCGCTTCGGCGGATCCGCCAGGCCGCCCCGGTCGAGCGGCTTCTTGCGCCGGCGGCGCAACTCGGCGGCGCAGGTCTGTTCGTAGATCAGCACCGTGACGCCGGGCGTGTCGCGCAGGCGGCGCTGCACGGCGTCGAGTTCGCTGCGGTCGTGAAAGGTGGTGCCGGCCGGGAAGCGGTTGCGCAGCGATGCGTACTTGCCGATGTCGTCGCTGACGACGACGACCTGGCGCACGCCTTCGGCCTCGACCTGGCGCGCGATGCCGTCGACGCTGACGGGGCTGTCCACCGGCTGGCCGCCGGTCATCGCCACCGCGTCGTTGTAGAGGATCTTGTAGGTCAGCGTCGCCTTGGCCGCCACCGCCTGGCGGATGGCCAGGTAGCCCGAGTGGCAGTAGGTGCCGTCGCCCAGGTTCTGGAAGATGTGCGGCGTGCGCGTGAAGAGCGCGTGTGAGACCCAGTCGACGCCTTCGCCGCCCATCTGGATCAGGCCCTGCGTGCCTCGATCCATCCAGCTGGCCATGAAGTGGCAGCCGATGCCGGCCTGCGCCTGCGATCCTTCGGGCACCTTGGTGCTGGTGTTGTGCGGGCAGCCGGCGCAGAAGTAGGGCGCGCGCTTGACGCTGTCGGCGCTGTTGGCCAGCAGTTCGGGCGGCGTGAAGTCGCGCACCAGCGCGCGCCGGTCCAGCGCTGGGCGGTGGCGCGCCAGCCAGGCGGCCGTGATCTCGATCAGCCGCGACGGCCGCAGCTCGCCCAGCGCCGACACCAGCGGCGCGCCGTCGGCGTCGGTCTTGCCGACGATCACCGGGCGGCGCGACGCCGGCGCGTTGTACAGCAGCGCGCGCAACTGGCTCTCGACCACCGGGCCCTTTTCCTCGATCACCAGCACCTCGTGCAGGCCGTCGACGAAAGCCTGGATGCCAAAGGGCTCGAGCGGAAAGGCGAGGCCGATCTTGCGCAGACGCACGCCGGCATCGGCCAGCGCCGACAGCGGCACGTTCAGCCGCCGCAGCACCTCCATCAGGTCGTGGTGGGCCTTGCCGACGGTCAGGATGCCGAGCGTGGCGCCGCGGCTGACGACGGCGTCGTGGTCGATCGGGTTGATGCGCGCGAAGGCGCGCACGGCGTCGAGCTTGGCGTGCGCGCGCTGCTCGATCTGCAGCGACGGCAGGTCGGGCCAGCGGTTGTGCAGGCCGCCAGGCGGCGGCTGGAAGCCGGTCCGTGCGCTGACGGTGGCCGCGTCGAGCCAGGTCGCGGCCTGGGCGTGGATCGCGTCCAGGTCCACCGTGGCGCCGCTCTCCACCACCTCCGACAGCGCGCAGAAGCCGACCCAGGCGCCTGCGTAGCGCGACAAGGCCCAGCCGTAGAGGCCGAAGCTCAGCATCTCGGCCACGCTGCCGGGTGACAGCACCGGCGCGTGCCAACTCTGGAAGACCTGCTCGCTCTGGTGCGGCATCGACGACGAGACGCAGCCGTGGTCGTCGCCGGCCACCATCAGCACGCCGCCGCGCGGCGACGAGCCGTAGGCGTGGCCGTGCTTGAGCGCGTCGCCGGCGCGGTCGACGCCCGGGCCCTTGCCGTACCACATCGAGAAGACGCCGTCGCAGGTGCGCTCGGGGTCGGACTCGACGCGCTGCGTGCCCAGCACCGCGGTGGCGGCCAGTTCTTCGTTGATGGCCGGCAGGAAGCGGATGCCCAGGTCGCTGAACTTGGCGCCCGCCTTCCACACCGCCATGTCCACCATGCCCAGCGGCGAGCCGCGGTAGCCGCTGATGAAGCCTTGCGTCGCCCACCCGGCGGCGGCGTCGCGCTGTCGCTGCATGCGCAGCAGCCGCAGCAGGGCCTGCGTGCCGGTGAGGTAGACCGCGCCGTGGTCGGCCCACAGGGCGTCGGCCAGCGAGACGTCGGGGCGGGCGAGGGCAGCTTCGGGCATGGCGGCGGGGGTGCGTTGGACGTGGTGGCGGATCGTACGTGCGGGTTTGTGCAATGGTGTTCTTTTGTGCCCCGGGATACGAGTGGCGGTAGAACGGGTGTTTGCGGATCGGCCAGAATGAAGCATGAACGCACTCGACCGCCTGGACATCGCCCTGCTCAGCGAGCTGCAGCGGGATTCGCGCCAGACCGTGCAGCAGCTCGCCGAACGCGTGGGCCTGTCGGGCACGCCGTGCTGGAAGCGCGTCAAGGCGCTGGAAGAAGCCGGCGTCATCACCGGCTACACGGCCGTCGTCGATCGCACCCGCGTCGGCCTGAGCCAGTGCGTGATCGCCGAACTCAACCTGACGCGGCACAGCGAGGACGTGGTGCGCCAGTTCGAGCAGGCCGTCGCCGCCACGCCGCAGATCGTCAGCTGCTGGGCCACCACGGGCGCCGCCGACTACGTGATCAAGGTGCTGGTGCCCGACATCGCCGGCTACGAGCAGTTCCTGCACAGCGTGGCCTTCAAGCTGCCCGGCGTGACGCACGTGCGGTCCAGCGTGGTGCTCAAGGAGGTGAAGGCGCAGACGCGCTTGCCGATCAGCGTGCCGGCGGTGCCGGCTGCGGCCACGGCGGCGGTGACGCGGACGCGGCGCCGGGCTTAGCGACGGGGCGGCCGCATCGACGTTGCCGCCGCTGCGATCTGGGCTTGCATCCAGCGCTGATGTTTTATACAGTCTCGACATCAGCAGGAGATCCACATGCGCCGCACAGCACTTCGTCATCACTACCAACCCCCCGTCAACCGCCTGCCCGACTGGATGAGGCGCGTGTGGGCCTGGTTCTGAGTGCGGCAACAGCGGCGCAGTTCGTGCCACGCCGGCCCTGGGTTGGCGCGCCCGTGTCCAGGCGCAGCCTGGATGCCCCGCTGTTGCAGGAAGTCCGCTTGCTCGGCGCAGACGAGCGGCACGCGGCGCTCGGGCCGCCCACTGCAGGCGTGCTGCGCGATGTCTGGCACAGCCGCTATGGCGACATGCTGATCGAGGTCCGCGGCGACGAGACCTTCGTCAACGGACAGCGGGTGGAGCGGCACCAAGGCTGACCCACCCAAGGCCGCGAGGCCAGCCAGCACTTGCGGGGTCAGGAAGCCATCGGGTGCAACGCCGAGGTCGCCCGCTCACCGCCGCTTCAACGCGTGTCGCGAAACTGGGGCCGCTGCTGCGCCTCCAGGCCGTATTTCTCGATGCGGTAGCGCAACGTGTCGCGCGAGATGCCCAGTTCGCGGGCGGCGCGCGTGACGTTGCCTTCGGCCAGCTGCAGCGCATGCACCAGCGCCTGCCGCTCCATCTCGGGCAGTGTGAGTTCGGCCGCGGGACGGGCCGGATCGTCGGGCCGGTGTGCGGCAGCCGTCGTGGAGCCCAGGTGTGACAGCATCAGCTGCTGCGGGGTGATCACGCTGCTGGTGTTGAGCAGCACGGCCTGTTCGACCATGTTGCGCAGCTCGCGCACGTTGCCTGGCCAGCTGTAGTCGAGCAGCACGGCCTCGGCCGCCAGGTCAAGTGCCGGCGCCGGCTTGCCGTAGCGCGCCGCGTGGTACTGCACGAAGTGCCGCGCCAGCAGCAGGATGTCGGCGCCGCGCTGCCGCAGCGGCGGCAGGCGCAACTGCACGACGCCGAGACGGAAGTAAAGGTCGGCGCGGAAGCGGCCTTCGCGCACCAGCGCCTCCAGGGGCCGGTGGGTGGCGGCCACGATGCGCACGTCGACGCGTTGTTCGCGCAGGCTGCCGATGCGGCGCACGGTCTTTTCTTCGAGCAGCTTGAGCAGCTTGGCTTGCAGGGCGATGTCCATGTCGCCGATCTCGTCGAGAAACAGCGTGCCGCCTTCGGCGGTTTCGACCATGCCGAGCTTGCGCTCGCGCGCGTCGGTGAAGGCGCCGCGTTCGTGGCCGAAGAGTTCGGACTCCAGCAGCTGTGCCGGCAGCGCGGCGCAGTTCAGCTCGACGAAGGGTTTGTCACGGCGCGGACCGTTGAAGTGCAGGGCGCGCGCGACCACTTCCTTGCCGGTGCCGGTTTCGCCCAGCACCAGCACCGCCGGCCCTTCGCCGTCGCGCATCTGCGACTCGGCCTGCACGAGCTGCGCGATCGTCTGCTTCAAGGCGCGCATCGGCGGCGACTCGCCGAGCAAGCCGCCCGGCACCGCGTTCTGCGCGTCACGCTTCTGGTAGTAGCTCAGCGCGCTGTCGCGACGTGATTCGCCGATGGCCTTGTCCAGCAGCAGCCGCAGTTTGCCCAGCGCCACCGGCTTGGTCAGGAAGTCGTAGGCGCCGGCCTTCATCGCATCGACCGCCATCTCGACGTTGCCGTGGCCGGTCAGCATCAGCACGCGGATGCTGGGGTCGAACTTGCGGATTCGCGCCAGTGCTTCGAGCCCGTTCATGCCGGGCAGGTTGAAGTCCAGCAACACGGCGTCGGGGCGCACGCTGTCGAGCGCGGCCAGGCCTTCTTCGGCGCTCTGCGCCAGGTGCACCTCGTAGCCGTTGCGTTCGAGGTAGATGAGGATGTTCTTGCCGAGAACGGCTTCGTCGTCGATGACGAGTACGGCGTGTGACATGGCTGCTTTCTGCCGCTCAGGCGGTGGGCATGTGCAGCCGCACCGTGGTGCCGCTGCCGGGTTCACTGTCGATCTCCAGCCGCCCGCCGAAGCGCTCGATCACGCGCCGCGCCAGGGCCAGCCCGACGCCGAGCCCGCGGGCCTTGGTGGTGTGGAAGGGTTTGCCGGCGCGGCCGAGCTGCGCGCGGGTCATGCCGGGGCCGCTGTCCTGCACGCTGAGCGTGACCTGGTTGTGCGCGCGCACCCACTCGCCGCGAACCGTGATCTGGCCCTCGCGGTCGAGCGCCTCGATGGCGTTGGCGAGCAGGCTGTTCAGCACCTGGCCGAGCAGCAAGGCGTCGCCGCGCACGGCGGGCAGGTCGGCCGCCAGGCGGTTGAGGCCTTGGATGTGGCGGCGCTGCATTTCACGGTCGAACTCCTGCAGGCAGCGCGCCACCAGCGGCTGCAGCGGCACCGGCGCGATCGCCTGGTCGAGCGGCCGTGTGTAGGCCAGCAGCTCGCGCACCCAGGCTTCCAGCCGGTCGGACTGCGCCACGATGTCGGCCGCCGCGTCGTGCGCCTGTGCCAGGTCGCCGTCCTGGATCAACTCGGCCGAACTGCGGATCGAGGCCAGCGGGTTGCGGATGCCGTGCGCCACCGCCGCGCTCATCTCGCCGACGATGGCCAGCGTCTCGTTGTCGACGAGGTGGCGCTGCTGCTGCCGGATCGTCAAGTCGGCACGCCGAACCAGGCCAAACAGGGTCGCGAACAGCAACACCCCACTGGCACTGGCGCCGAGCGCGATGTACAGGCGCAGGTTGGTCAGCGCCAGCACCAGTGCACGCGGGTTTTTGTAGAACTCGATCACGGCGAGCGGCCGGCCGCCCGTGGCGCTGAGCACCGGGACGTAAAGCTCGACGTACACCGCCTTCGGCGACTTCAGGTCCTGGTGCTCGTCCTTGTTGCCGCTGCTGCGCGTCGGGTCGGTGGACTGCGTCACGGCACTGCCGGCCAGCGCATCGTCGAGCTCGCGGTTGGGGCCGAAAAGGCGACCGATCAGCTGCCGGTCGCTCGACCAGATGACGCGGCGCTCGGTGTCGTAGACGTTGGCGCGCAGCATGTCGGGCAGCGCCGCGATGCGCGACAAGGAGCTCTCGACTTCGGCATCGAGCCCGCGCAAGGGGTCGGCGAAGTAGGCCTGCAAGGGCTTCTCTGCCTGCACCAGGGTCTGCACGAACTGCTTGGTCAGCATCGCCTCCTGCCACAACAGGCGCTGGGTCACGAAGCGGTCGAGCAGCACCCCCAGCACGATGGCGATGGCGCCGATCAGCAGCAGGGCGACCACGGCGAACCAGCGGCTCAGGTTGAAGGGGGTTGGGTTGGCGACGTGGGCGGCAGCAGGCATGCGGGGGGCGGGCTCGGGTTCAGTGCTCATCGTGTCTCCATGCAAGTTCCGTGACCCGCCGCGGTCGTGCAGGCCGCACGGCCGCTCGCCGGGGGTTTCAGCCGCCACGCCAGCCGCCGACGCCTCCGACCCGCCTTGCAGCGTCGGGGCATTTGCCCCAGCAATGGTGGGGCAAATGGCCCAGAATGGTCCACTGCATTCGCATGCAACAGCCAAAACAGCGCCGCTTTCAAGACTTTGGATTGGTCCGTGGCGACGGCACGTCGCTTGCAATGTCGGACCTGTGATTGCCGCATCGAAAGCCCAGCCCCATGCACACCTTGCCCGGTCCGACGCCGCTGGGCCGATCCGCCGCGCGGGCGAAAGCCCGCCCTGCGCTGTCGCGCCGCAGGGCTGCGAGCAGCGCGGTCCCGGCCCGGGCCCGGACTGACATGTCTTCGTCCAGCCCCGACGAAGACGACGCCGCGCTGGTCGCGCGTTGCCTGCGCGGCGACGGGGTGGCCTGGAGCGCGCTGGTCCAGCGTTACCAGAGGCTCGTGCACGCCATCGTGCGGCGCATCGGCCTGGACGAACACGGCGCCGCCGACGTCTTCCAGACCGTCTTCGCGCGGCTGATCCAGCACCTGCCGCGGCTGGCGGATCCGAGCCGCCTGCAGGCCTGGATCGTCACCACGGCCAAACGCGAAGCGCTGCTGCAGCGCAAGCTCGGCCAGCGCAGCGTGTCGATGACACGGGCCGACGACGGCAGCGACGAAGGCTCGGAATGGGACGTGGCCGACGCGTCGCCGATTCCCGAGGAGACCTTGTCCGAGCTGCAGCAGCTCAACCGGTTGCGCGTCTCGCTCGACCGTCTCGACGAACGCTGCCGCAGCCTGCTGCTGCTGCTGTTTCGTGACGAGGACGACAAGCTCTCCTACGACGAGGTGGCCCGGCGCCAGGGCACGTCGGTCGGCAGCATCGGCCCCACGCGATCGCGGTGTCTGGACAAACTGCGCACTTTGGCGAGCTGAACTTCCACGGCTGCAGATCTCCTTGTATTTCCGCCGGCTGCGGCGGCTCTGTTGCGCACCTGCCCATCGAATGTGAACACCATGAAGCCCGTTGACACTCTGAGCGACGACGAATTTGTGCACCTCGTGCAGCGCGCGGTGGCCCTGCCCGACGCCCCGTCGGGGTGGGTGCAGGCCGCTGTCGGCCTGTGGGCGCAGCGCCAGGCCACGCCGCTGGCCGACGCCGCCCGCGCCGGGTTTCGACTCGTGCAGGCGGTGCTCAGCTTCGACAGCTGGGCGCGGCCGCCGGTGGCGCTGGGCATGCGCGGCATGGCCGCACAGACGCGGCACCTGCTGTTCAGCGCCCAGGGCCGCGACATCGACTTGCGCATCATCCCGCTGGCCGAACACTTTGCGCTGACCGGCCAGATACTGGGCCCCGACGAGCAAGGCATGGTCGAACTGGCGACCGCCGCGGCGCCGGGCAGTCGTGACGACGCGGGCGACGGCGCGCGGGTGACGTCGCTCGACGCGCTGGGCGAGTTCCGGCTTGAGGGCGTTCGCGGCGGCATCTACCACCTGACCCTGCGCATGGGCGGAGACGAGATCGTGTTGCCCCCGATCGAGGTCGGCGAGCGTCCCTGATGAACACGAACACGGCGTGAACCCGGAGATCGTCGCCCCCATAGAACAGGCTGCGCCCGCGCAGCGCGACGCGGCGCGGGCCGCCACCGGTGCGGCGAGTGCGGCGGGTACGGCGGCGGACCTCAACGCCGAAACCACGGTGGCCGAGTTGGCCTGCCGCATGGTCGACTCGGGCCAACTCCTGGACGCCGATCAACTCGGCGACCGTTGGCAGGCGCTGGCCTGGGCGCTGAAGGACCTGTGTTACGCCGCCTGGAGCAGCGAGCCCCAGCGAGCCTCGAAGGCCGCCGAGGTGCTGGCCGCCCTGGCCGCGCGCGGCGCGCTGGCTGGCGGCGCGGCGCCGCTGGCGCGTGAGCTGGCGGCGCTGGCCGCCTGGACCGCGGGCATCGCCGACCTCACGCAGGGCCGCATGCCGCAGGCCCTGCAGTGCTTCGAACGCGCCGAAGTGCTGTTCCGCGGCCTCGGCCAGCACGGCCATGCCACGCAGACGCTGGTGCCCCGCATCATGGCGCTGTCGATGCTGGGCCGTTATGCCGCCGCCATCGCCAGTGCCCAGCAGGCCCGGCGCGAATTCCTGGCGCTCGGGGACGTGCGCGGGGCCGGCAAGGTCAGCCTCAACCTTGGCGCG
>JAYUPN010000224.1:0-9141 GCA_043760065.1 Rubrivivax sp. | reverse complement strand
GGAGGTGGTGATTGCCACCGCCGAGCCCTTCGACACGGCGTGGGTCAGCGAGATCGAGGCCCACACGCGCCGTGCGGTCAAGCTGGTGGTGGCCAACCCCGAAGACCTGCGCCGCTACACGACCGAGTTCTACGCCCTGGCGCGCAGCGTGCGCGCGGCGCAAAAGAGCGGTGAGAACGCCACCGGTGCCAGTTTCGAGCAGCTGGTGGAACTGGGCAAGACGAGCAAGACGCTGGACGCCAACGACCAGGGTGTGGTGCAGGTGGTGGACTGGCTCTGGGGCTACGCCTTCGACCAGCGCGCGTCCGATATTCACTTGGAGCCGCGGCGCGACATGGGCGCCATCCGATTCCGCATCGACGGTGTGTTGCACACGGTCTATCAAGTGCCGCTGACCGTGATGAGCGCCATGACCGCGCGCATCAAATTGCTGGGCCGCATGGACGTGGTGGAAAAGCGCCGCCCGCTCGACGGCCGCATCAAGACGCGCCGACCGAGCGTGACCGAGAACGGGGTCGAGAAGGCCGGTGGTGAAGTCGAGATGCGGCTATCGACACTGCCCACCGCCTTTGGCGAAAAGATGGTGATGCGCATCTTCGACCCCGAGACGGTGGTCAAAGGATTGACGGCGCTGGGCTTCGGCGCGCACGAGAGCAAGGGCTGGCAAGAGTTGATCGCACGCCCGCACGGCATCATCCTCGTCACCGGGCCCACCGGCAGCGGCAAGACGACCACGCTGTACAGCACGCTCAAATCGCTGGCCACCGAAGAGGTCAACGTCTGCACGATTGAAGACCCGATCGAGATGATCGAACCCGCCTTCAACCAGACGCAGGTGCAGACCGCTCTGGACTTCGGTTTTGCAGAAGGGCTGCGCGCGCTGATGCGGCAGGACCCGGACATCATCATGGTCGGCGAGATCCGCGACCTGGCCACCGCCGAGATGGCGATCCAGGCCGCGCTCACCGGCCACCTGGTGTTCAGCACGCTGCACACCAACGACGCCGTCGGCGCGGTGACGCGGCTGGCCGACCTGGGCGTGCCCAGCTACCTGATCGCGGCCACCGTCATCGGCGTGCTGGCGCAGCGGCTGACGCGCACGCTGTGCCCGGCGTGCAAGGTGCGCGACGAAGGCACGACACGCGAGTCGCTGGACGAGATGGTCAAGCCCTGGCGCTTGTCGGGCGGCGTGCGGCCGTACAAACCCGTGGGTTGCCTCGAGTGCCGCCACACCGGCTACCGCGGCCGCGCCGGCCTGTACGAGCTGCTGCTGATGAACGACAGCGCACGCGCGCTGGTGCACCCCAGCCTGGACGCCGACGCGCTGCGCCGCGACGCCGTGAAGGCCGGCCTGCGGCCGCTGCGCCAGGCCGGCGCGATGAAGGTCGCCGAGGGCCAGACCACGCTCGAGGAAGTGATACGCAGCACGCCGGGCATCGGCTGACCGCCAGCACGGCCCACGCCCGCGGGCCCGGCGAGGGCGCCGATGCCTTACGTGGAAACCACACCGGCCGTCCGGTGGCACCTCCCTAGAATCCCCCGGAGCCCAACATCTGGGGGAGACACAGCTTGAAAATCAAGAGCGAGAAGGACGTCTGGTCCGGACTCATGTTCATCGCCGTCGGCGTGGCCTTTGCCTGGGGCGCCACGATTTACAGCTTCGGCAGCTCGGCGCGGCCGGGCCCGGCGTACTTTCCTTTCGGCCTGGGGGTGCTGCTGGCGGTCCTGGGCGGCGCGGTGCTCTTCAAGGCGCTGACCTTCGAGGTCGAGGGCGGCGACGTGATCGGCCCCTGGCCCCTGAAGCAGATGGTGCTGATCCTGGCCGCCGTGGTGCTGTTCGGCTTCGCGCTGCCCAGACTCGGCATGGCCGTCTCGCTGCCTTTGCTGATCGGCGTGTCCAGCCTGGCCAGCGGTGAATTCCACTGGAAGGAAGTGCTGATCAACAGCATCGTCCTCACCGCCGGGTCGTGGGCAATCTTCATCAAGGGCCTGAGCCTGACGATCCCGCTGTGGCCGACTTTCCTGGTCAGCTGAGGAGCAGCACATGGATCTCCTGAACAACCTCGTGCTCGGTTTCGGCGTCGCCTTCACGCTGCAGAACCTGCTCTATGCCTTCGGCGGCGCGCTGCTCGGCACGCTCATCGGCGTGCTGCCGGGCCTGGGCCCGGTGGCCACCATCGCGATGCTGCTGCCCAGCATCTACGCGCTGGACGCGACGCCGGCGCTGATCATGCTGGCCGGCATCTACTACGGCGCCCAGTACGGCGGCAGCACGACGGCCATCCTGATCAACGTGCCGGGCGAGAGCGCCTCGGTGGTGACTGCGATCGACGGCTACCAGATGGCGAGAAAAGGTCGCGCCGGGTCCGCGCTGGCCGCTGCCGGTCTGGGCAGTTTCTTCGCCGGCAGCGTGGCCACCCTGATCGTCGCGGCCTTCGCGCCGCCGCTGACCGAGCTGGCCTTCAAGTTCGGCCCCGCCGAGTACTTCAGCCTCATGGTGCTGGGCCTCATCGGTGCCGTCGTGCTGGCCTCGGGCTCGCTCGTCAAGGCCATCGCGATGATCCTGCTCGGCCTGTTGCTGGGCCAGATCAACACCGACGTCATCTCGGGCGTGCCGCGCTACAGCTTCGACATCCCCGAACTGACCGACGGCATCGGCTTCGTGGCCATCGCGATGGGTGTCTTCGGCTTCGGCGAGATCATCTCCAACCTTGGCCGCCCCGAGGAGCACCGCGAGGTCTTCACCAAGGACGTGAAGGGTCTGTGGCCGACCAAGCAGGACTTCATGGACGCCTACCCGGCGGTGTTGCGAGGCACCGCGCTGGGCTCGGTGCTGGGCGTGCTGCCGGGCGGCGGCGCGCTGCTGGCCAGCTTTGCGGCATACACGGTCGAGAAGAAGAGCAAGGGTCGCGCCGACGAGGTGCCTTTCGGCCAGGGCAACATCCGCGGCGTGGCGGGCCCCGAAGCGGCCAACAACGCCGGCGCGCAGACCAGCTTCATCCCGATGCTGACGCTGGGCATCCCGCCCAACGCCGTGATGGCGCTGATGGTGGGCGCGATGACGATCAAGGGCATCCAGCCCGGCCCGCAGGTGATGACCAGCAACCCCGAGCTGTTCTGGGGCCTGATTGCCAGCATGTGGGTCGGCAACGCGATGCTGATCGTGCTGAACCTGCCGCTGATCGGCATCTGGATCAAGCTGCTGACGGTGCCCTACCGCTTCCTGTACCCGGCGATCCTGAGCTTCTGCTGCATCGGCCTGTACACGCTGAACAACAACAACTTCGACGTCTTCATGGCCGCGGCCTTCGGCGTCGTCGGCGTGGCGTTCTACAAGCTCGGCTGCGAGCCGGCGCCGCTGCTGCTGGGCTTCATCCTGGGACCGATGATGGAGGAGAACCTGCGCCGCGCCCTGCTGCTGTCGCGTGGCGACTGGACCACCTTCATGACACGGCCGTTGTCCGCAGGGTTGCTGCTTGCCGCCTTCCTGATGATCGTGGTGGTGATGCTGCCGTCGATCAAGAAGAAGCGCGAAGTAGCGTTCCACGACGCGGATTGATGCGCTTCCCGCGCTGCTGGGGCCCCGTTCGCGGGGCCCTTTCCATTTGCTGGGGTAGCCTGATCCCATGCCCACGCCTGCTGCGCTCGCCCCCCTGAAGGAACCCGTCTTCCGCGGCCTCTGGCTGGCCTGGCTGGCGGCCAACATGACGATGTGGATGAACGACGTCGCGGCGGCCTGGCTGATGACGTCGCTGACCACCAGCCCGGTGATGGTGGCGCTGGTGCAGACGGCGTCGACGCTGCCTGTGTTCCTGCTCGGCCTGCCCAGCGGCGCGATGGCCGACATCCTGGACCGGCGGCGCTACTTCGCCGCCACGCAACTGTGGGTCAGCGTCAACGCGCTCGTGCTGGCCGCGCTGTCGCTCAGCGGCCACCTCACGGCGACGCTGCTGCTGGTGTTGACCTTCAGCAACGGCATCGGCCTGGCGATGCGCTGGCCGGTGTTTGCGGCCATCGTGCCGCAGATCGTCAGCCGCGAGCAGTTGCCGGCGGCGCTGGCGCTCAACGGCATCGCGATGAACCTGTCGCGCGTCATCGGCCCGGTGCTGGCCGGCGCGATGCTGGCGGCCTTCAGCCCGGCTGCGGTGTTCGTGCTCAATACGCTGCTGGCCGGCGTCGCGTTCGTGCTCATCCTGCGCTGGAAGAACGCGCCACGCACCAGCGCGCTGCCCGGCGAGCGTTTCCTGGGCGCCATGCGCGTCGGCCTGAACTACACCCTGCAGTCGCCGCGGCTGAAGGTCATCCTGCTGCGCATCTTCCTGTTCTTCCTGCAGAGCACGGCGCTGGTGGCGCTGCTGCCGCTGGTGGCGCGTGGCCTGCACGGCGGTGGCGCCGGCACCTTCACGGTGATGCTGTCGTGCGTCGGCGCCGGGGCCATCGTCGCGGCGCTGTACTTCCCGCGCTGGCGCCTGCGCTTCAACCGCGACCAGTTCGTGCAGGCCGGCACGCTGACACACGCCGGGCTGTCGTGCCTGATCGTGGCCGTGCCCGAGATCTGGGTCGCGCTGCCGGCGATGGTGCTGATCGGCATGGCCTGGATTTCGGTGGCCAATTCGCTCACCGTGTCGGCGCAGATCGCGATGCCCGACTGGGTGCGCGCGCGCGGCATGTCGATCTACCAGATGGCGCTGATGGGCGGTGCCGCCGCCGGCTCGCTGCTGTGGGGGCAGGTGGCGTCGTGGCTGGACGTGCGCAGTGCCGTCATCGCCGCGGCGCTGTTCGGCCTCATCGTGCTGGCGCTGACGCGGCGGCTGTCGGTGGAGGGCGGCGTCGAGATCGACTTCACGCCGGCCACGCCCTCGCGCGGCGCACCCGACCCGGCGCAGCACATCGGCGCCGATGAAGGCCCGGTGATGGTGACGCTGGAGTACCAGATCGACCCCGCGCGCGCCGACGACTTTGCCAAGGTCATGCAGCGCACGCGGCAGGCGCGGCTGCGCCAGGGCGCGCTGAGCTGGGGGCTGTTCCGCGACGTCGCCGAGCCCGGTCGCTACATCGAGTACTTCGTCGACGAGAACTGGGTCGAGCACCAGCGGCGGCTGGAGCGCTTCACCGCCACCGACGCCGGGCTGCGCGCCGAGCGCATGGCCTTCCACGTCGGCCCCGAACTGCCGGTGCTGCGGCGCTACGTGGCCGACAGCCGGGTCGCGCCGCCGGGTCGGTAGCCACGCTGCTGCGGCGGGCGCAGCCTGCACAATGCGGCATCGCGCGCGCCGCCACCTTCCTGCATCGAGACGCCATGTCCCCCTTCCTGATCCGACTGCTGGCCGCACTGTGCGTCGCCGCCCCCCTGTTGGCCGCCGCGCAAGGCGCAGCCCGGCCGCTGCGCCTGGTGGTGCCGTTCCCCGCCGGTGGCGCCACCGACTTGCTGGCGCGTTCGCTGGCGCAGCGCCTGGGGCAGGGCCTGTCCACCACGGTGGTGGTGGAAAACCGCGCCGGTGCTGGCGGCAGCCTGGGCAGCGGCGAGGTCGCCAAAGCCGCGCCCGACGGCAGCACGCTGCTGCTGGCGACCAGCAGCACGCACGCCATCGGACCACACCTCAACACCAACCTGCCGTACAAGGCGCTCGGGCCGGAGATGGACTTCACGCCCATCGCCCACGTCGCCAACGCGCCCAACGTGGTGCTGGTGCCGCAGAGCCTGCCGGTGGCGAACATGCGCGAACTCATCGCCTACGCCAAGGCGCGGCCGGGGCAGCTGAACTACGCCTCCAGCGGCAACGGCACCATCGTCCACCTCACCAGCGAAGCCTTCAAGTCGCAGGCCGCTCTGTTCATCACCCACATCCCGTACCGCGGCACCGCGCTCGCCATCCCCGACCTGGTGTCGGGCAAGGTGCACCTGCTGTTCGACAGCGTCGTCTCGGGCATGCCGCACGTCAAGGACGGCAAGCTCAAGGCGCTGGCCGTGACCAGCGAGACACGCTCGGCGCTGGCGCCGGAGCTGCCGACGGTGGCCGAGTCGGGCCTGCCGGGCTTCGTCTCCAACACCTGGTTCGGCGTCTACGCACCCAAGGGCCTGAGCGCCGAGCTGACGGCACGGCTGAACACCGAGATCAACGCCGCGCTCAAGTCGCCCGAGGTGCAGGACCGCTTCGCCCGCCTCGGCGCCGTGCCGGCGCCGCCCAACACCCCGGCCCAGTTTGCGGCCCTGGTGGCGGCCGACAGCGCGCGCTGGGGCCGCATCATCCAGGACCGCAAGATCACCGCCGAATGAACACCGCCATGAACCCTCGCCACACCTTCGACTGGAGCACCGGCTACACCAGCCAGCGCAGCCCGGTCTTCGCCCGCAACATCGTCAGCACCTCGCACCCGCTGGCCGCGCAGGCCGGCTTGCGCATGCTGCAGGCCGGCGGCAACGCGGTCGACGCCGCCATCGCCACCGCAGCCATGATGACGCTCGTCGAGCCGTGCAGCAACGGCCTCGGCTCCGACGCCTTCTGCATCCTGTGGGACGGCAAGGAGCTGCACGGCCTGAACGCCAGCGGCGGCGCGCCGCAGGGCTGGACGCCCGAGTACTTCCTGAAGAAGTACAGCGCCGACGCGCGCACGCCGCCCAAGCGGGGCTGGGACAGCGTCACCGTGCCCGGCGCGGTGGGCGGCTGGGTGGCGCTGCACGAACGATTCGGCAAGCTGCCCTTTGCCGATCTGCTGGCGCCGGCCATCGAGACCGCAGAGCGCGGCTACGCGGTGCCGGTGATCGTGCAGCAGAAGTGGCGCAACGCGGCGTCGCTGGCCGAGATCACCTCGCAGCCCGGATTTGCCGAAGCCTTCCTGCCACGCGGGCGCGAGCCGATGGTCGGCGAGCGCTTCGTCTTCGCCGACGCGGCACGCACGCTGCGGCTCATCGCGCAGACTCGGGGCGAAGCCTTCTACCGCGGCGAAGTCGCCGCCGCGGCCGCCGAACATGCCAAGGCCCACGGCGGTGTCATGACGGCGGCCGACTTCGCGGCCTACCGGCCCGAGTGGGTGCAGCCGATCGAGCAGCAGTACCGCGGCTACACGGTGCACGAGATCCCGCCCAACGGCCAGGGCATCGCGGCGCTGATCGCGCTCGGCATCCTGGAGCAGTTCGACATGGCGGCGCTGCCGGTGGACTCGGCGGCCAGCCAGCACCTGCAGATCGAGGCCATGAAGCTGGCCTTCGCCGACGTCTACAAGCACGTTGCCGAGCCGCGCTCGATGCGCCTGTCATCGGCGCAGATGCTCGACCGCGACTACCTGGCCCACCGCGCGCGCCTGATCGACCCGCGGCGCGCGCAGGACCACGGCCCCGGTCACGCGCCGCAGGGCGGCACGATCTACCTCAGCGCGGCCGACGCCAGCGGCATGATGGTCAGCTTCATCCAGAGCAACTACATGGGCTTCGGCTCGGGCGTCGTCGTGCCCGGCTACGGCCTGAGCCTGCAGAACCGCGGCCACGGCTTCACGCTCGACAAGAGCAGCGACAACCTCGTCGGCCCGGGCAAGCGGCCGTTCCACACCATCATCCCGGCGTTCATGACCCACCAGGGCCGGCCGGTGATGAGCTTCGGCATCATGGGCGGCGACATGCAACCGCAGGCGCACCTGCAGACCGTCGTGCGTTTGCTCGACTACAAGCAGCAGCCGCAGGCGGCGTGCGACGCGCCGCGCTGGCGCACCCACGCCGGCCTCGTCAACGCCGAAATCGGCTTCGACGCCGCTGCGGTGCAGGGCCTGCGCGAACTCGGCCACGCCGTGCAGCCTTTCACCGACAGCTACCAGGACTACGGCGCCGGGCAGTTCATCTGGCGCCTCGACGAAGGGCAGGGCGATGTCTCGGTCGACGGCTACGCCGCCGCCAGCGACCCACGCCGCGACGGACAGGCGGCCGGGTACTGACGACGTGCGCGAAACCCTGTCGCCGGGCTGGCAAACGCACCTGATGTTTGCCGAGTTCGACGGCGAGGTCAGCGCGCATGGCGACCACCTCGTCGTGCGCAGCCCGCAGAGCCCGGGCTACTACTGGGGCAACTTCCTGCTCTACCGCCGCCTGCCCACCGACGCCGACTTCGGGCCCTGGATGCAGCGCTTCGACGAGGCCATCGTGCAGCACGCACCGGGCACCGGCCACGTCTGCTTCGGCATGCAGGCGCTGGCCGCCGATTTCAGCGCGCCGCCTTCCTTTGCGGCGGCGGGGTTCGAAGCCTTCGGCGTGGCGACGCTGACGCTGCAAAGGCCGGGCCTGAAGCCGTTGCCGGCCGCGCTTGCCGCCGGCTACGAACTGCGCCCGCTGGTGCTGCCGCGCGAGGCGGCTGCTGTGGTCGAGCTCAACATGGCCTGCAACGACGAAGGCTACGAGAGCGAGGGCTACCGCCAATTCCGCGGCCTGCAGATGCAACGCTATGGCCGCATGGCCGCCGCCGGCCTGGGGCACTGGTGGGGCGCGCTGCACGAAGGCCGCGTCGTGGCCTCGCTGGGCCTCTTCGGCCAGCGCCACGTCGGCCGTTTCCAGCACGTCGAGACGCACCCCGACCACCGCTGCCGCGGCTTGTGCCGCGCGCTCGTCCATGCGGCCTGCGCGCACGGGTTTTCGGGCATGGGCTGGCACACGCTGGTGATGGGCGCCGACCCGCACGACGCAGCCATCGGCATCTACCGCCAGCTCGGCTTTGCGCCGCACGACACCTTGTGGATGCTGGAGCGGCGCGCGCCCGAAGACCGGGTGGCGGCTTGATCACGGCAGCCGAGGGCGCACCTCGCGCGCTGGGGCCTGGGCTGATGCTCGCGGTGGCGGGGTCGATCGCCTTCAGCGCCAAGGCCATCATCGTCAAGCTCGCCTACCGCCACGGCGTCGACGCGGTCACGCTGATCATGTACCGCATGCTGTTCGCGCTGCCGATGTTCCTGCTGCTCGCGTGGTGGGCCGGGCGTGGCAAGCCGGCGCTGACGAAGCGCGACGGGTTCGTGGTGCTCGGCCTCGGCTTCACCGGCTATTACCTCGCTAGTTTTCTCGACTTCGCCGGCCTGGCCTACATCAGCGCCAGCCTGGAGCGGCTGATCCTCTACCTGAACCCGACGCTGGTGCTGGCGATGGGCCTGCTGCTGTTCAAGCGC
>JAYUPN010000223.1:0-9174 GCA_043760065.1 Rubrivivax sp. | reverse complement strand
CATGACGCCAGTCATCAATAAAGCGCTCCCGGAATTCGAAGCCCTGGCCACGGGTGGTGTGAAGTTCACACCCCAGTCGCACATCGGCCACGCCGTGGTGTTGTACTTCTATCCCAAGGACAACACGCCCGGGTGCACGACCGAAGCGATGCAGTTCCGCGACCAGCACAAGGACTTCCTGAAGGCCGGCGCGGTGGTCTTCGGCGTGTCGCGCGACAACATGGCCAGCCATGACAAGTTCAAGACCAACCTCGAGCTGCCCTTCGATCTGATCGCCGACACCGAAGAGAAGCTCTGCCACATGTTCGGCGTGGTCAAGAACAAGATCATGTACGGCAAGAAGGTCAAGGGCATCGAGCGCAGCACCTTCCTCATCGACGCCCAGGGCGTGATGCGCGCCGAATGGCGCGGCATCAAGGTCGCCGGCCACGTCGAGGAAGTCCTCAAGGCAGTGAAGGCGCTGAAGAAGGCCGCTTGAGGAACTCCGCGCACCGGCTGCGCGGCGGCCTGCCCCGCCGGCCCTGCCCTTGCCCCGTCCCCGCCCCCCTCCGCGAAGCCGCACACCTGCCTGTGCGGCTTTTTTGTTTGCTTCATCCCCCACTGACCCATGCCCCTGCCCAAGCCGCCGTCCAAGAAGGGTGACCTGCTGCAAAGCGTCGACTACGAAGCGCAGGCCGCGCCGCGGCCCGACAAGCGCTCGATGAAGTCGCGCGGCAGCGAAGCGCCGGCGCAAAGCGCGCTGGACCTGCACGACGGCGCCAGCCCGGTCGCCGCCCGCGCGCCGCTGTCCGCCCCGGCGGTGGCCGCTGCGCCGCACCACGTGGTCGCCCCGCAGCCCAAGCCGCGCAAGCCGCGCAGCACCGGCCCGGCCAAGCTCTTCGTGCTTGACACCAACGTGCTGATGCACGACCCGATGTCGTTGTTCCGCTTCGAGGAACACGACATCTTCCTGCCGATGATCACGCTGGAAGAGCTGGACGGCCACAAAAAAGGCATGAGCGAGGTCGCGCGCAGCGTGCGCCAGGTCAGCCGCGAGCTCGATGCGCTGGCCTCGCTGGCGGCCAAGGACGGCTCGCTGGACGCCCATGCCGGCATCGAGCTGTCCAAGACCGGGCACCGCGAGGCCGGCGGCAAGCTCTTCTTCCAGACCACTTTCTTCGACTTCAAGCTGCCCGCCGGCCTGCCGCAGGGCAAGGCCGACAACCAGATCCTGGGCGTCGTGCAGCACCTGCGCGAGCAGCAGCAGGAATCGGCAACGCCGCGCGACGTGGTGCTGGTGTCCAAGGACATCAACATGCGCGTCAAGGCGCGCGCCCTGGGCCTGCCGGCCGAGGACTACACCAACGACAAGACGCTGGAGGACGGCGACCTGCTGTACACCGGCGTGCTGCAGCTGCCGCCGGACTTCTGGGAGCGCCATGGCAAGACCATGGAGAGCTGGCAGCAGGGCGGCCACACCTTCTACCGCATCAGCGGGCCGCTGGTGCCGGCGCTGATGATCAACCAGTTCGTCTACCTCGAAGTGCCGGGTGCGGCGCCGCTGTACGCCCGCGTCACCGAGATCACCGGCAAGACCGCGGTGCTCAAGACGCTGCGCGACTACACCCACGGCAAGAACGCCGTCTGGGGCGTGACGGCGCGCAACCGCGAGCAGAACTTCGCCCTCAACCTGCTGATGGACGCCGACTGCGACTTCATCACCCTCACCGGCACCGCAGGCACCGGCAAGACGCTGATGACGTTGGCCGCGGCGCTGAGCCAGGTGCTCGACGAGCGCCGCTACACCGAGATCATCGTCACCCGCGTCACGGTGCCGGTGGGCGACGACATCGGCTTCCTGCCCGGCAACGAGGAAGAGAAGATGGGCCCCTGGATGGGCGCACTCGACGACAACCTCGAGGTGCTGGCGCGCACCGACACCAGCGCCGGCGAATGGGGCCGCGCCGCCACCAACGACCTGGTGCGCAGCAAGATCAAGATCAAGAGCCTGAATTTCATGCGCGGGCGCACCTTCCTGAACAAGTTCGTGCTCATCGACGAGGCACAGAACCTGACGCCCAAGCAGATGAAGACGCTGATCACGCGCGCCGGCCCGGGCACCAAGATCGTGTGCCTCGGAAACCTGGCGCAGATCGACACGCCCTACCTCACCGAGGGCAGCTCGGGCCTGACCTACGCCGTCGACCGCTTCAAGGGCTGGCCGCACGGCGGCCACGTGACGCTGGCGCGCGGCGAACGGTCGCGGCTGGCGGACTACGCCTCGGACGTTTTGTAGCCGCGCCGCACAGCGCGGCGCGCCGCCGCCCTGCTAGCCCCAGCGCCGCAGCGCCAGCACGGCGTTGAGGCCGCCGAACGCGAAGCTGTTGGACAGCGCCGCCCGCACCGGGCGCTGCTGCGCGGTGTTGGGCACCACGTTGAGGTCGCACTCGGGGTCGGGGCCCAGGTAGTTGATGGTCGGCGGCACCACGCCTTCGCGCAGCGCACCGATCACGGCCACCAGTTCGATCGCGCCGCCGGCGCCCAGCGCGTGGCCGTGCATCGACTTGGTCGACGACACCGCCAGCCGGTCGGCATGGGCGCCGAACAGCGCCCGGATGGCGCGCGTCTCGGTCGCGTCGTTGGCCGACGTGCCGGTGCCGTGGGCGTTGATGTAGTCCACGTCCTCGCTCGCCAGGCCGCCCTGCGAAAGTGCGACGCGCATGGCGCGCGCGGCGCCGCTGGCGTCGGGCATCACGATGTCGGCGGCGTCGGCCGACATGCCGGCGCCCACGAACTCGGCCAGGATCGCAGCACCGCGCGCCTGCGCATGCTCCAGCGTCTCGAGCACGAAGACGCCGGCGCCTTCGCCCAGCACCAGGCCGCGACGGCCTTTGCTGAAGGGCCGGCAGGTGTCGTCAGCCATCACGCGCATGGCCTCCCAGGCCTTGACGGTACCCACCGTGATGCAGGCCTCGACACCGCCGGCCAGCGCCACGTCGGCGCTGCCGGTCTGCAGCAGCATCAAGGCCTGACCGAGGGCGTGGTTGCTGGAGGCGCAGGCGCTGGCCACCGCGAAGACCGGACCGCGCAGGCCGAACTCGAGCGAGATCTGCGACGCCGGCGCGTTGGGCATCACGCGCACGATGGCCATCGGGTGCACGCGCGGGTTGCGCTCGCCGTACAGCCGCCGCGCCATCTGGTCCTGGGTGCTGGCGCCGCCGATGCCGGTGCCGATGACGACCGCGGTGCGTTCGCCGGCGTCGCCCGCGAAGGACAGGCCGGCCTGGGCCACGGCCTCGCGCGCGGCGACCAGCGCGTACTGCGACACCGGGTCGAGCAGCACCAGCCGCTTGTCGTCGAAGTGCTCGGCGGCAACGAAGTCGCGCGCCTGCGCCGCGATCGCCGTGCGCAGCGTGGCGTCGTCCAGGCCCGTCAGCGGCCCGATGCCGGCGCGGCCTTCGCGCATGCCGGCCCAGGTGGCCGTGGCGGTAGCGCCCAGGGCACTGACGCAGCCGATGCCGGTGATGACGACGCGGCGCATCGCAGCGGGGCGAATCGGCGTCAGGCGGCGGTGACCTTGGCGGCCAGCAACCGGTCGACGCCCTCGATCAGGTCGCGCACGGTGCCGGCAGAGTACTGGTCTTCGCGCTCGGGCACCACGATGTCGAAGCGGTCCTCGATCTCGAACAGCACCTGCACGGCGTCCAGCGAATGCACGTCCAGGTCCTTCAGGGTCGCATCCAGGGTGATGCGCTCGCGTTCGATCGAGCAGGTCTTGGCAATGATGTCGAAGATGATCTGTTCAGTGGTGCTCATACGGGTCCGCCTGGCGGGGCACCGCAGCAGGGTGGCGGGCTTCGCTTGCGTGTGCCCGCATTATCCCGCGCCAAACAGCCGTCTGCGCACGGCCAGCACTAGGGGCGTGCACCAAGTGCGCACCGCCCGTGCATTGGTGCAACACCGGCCCGGCGACGGCATCGTTGCCGGCCCGCTGGGTGGCGCCACTTTCAGGCTTTCACAGGGGCAGCGACCGCGTCCTTGACCTGTTGCAGCGCGGCGGGGTCCTCGATGGTCGTCAGGTCGCCCGGGTCGCGCCCTTCGCACACCGCCTGGATGGCCCGCCGCAGCAGCTTGCCCGACCGTGTCTTGGGCAGCACCGACACGAAGCGCACGCGCGCCGGCCGCGCCACCGCGCCGAGTTGCTCATCCACCAGCTTCATGATCGCGCCTTCGAGCCTCAACGCCGCCTCGGGGGTGGCCGCGGCCGCGGCGTCCTTGAGCACCGCAAAGGCCATCGCCACCTGCCCCTTCAGTGCGTCGGCCACGCCGACGACGGCGACTTCGGCCACCGCCGGGTGGCTGGAGATGCTCTCCTCGATCTCGCGCGTGCCCAGGCGGTGACCGGCGACGTTGATGACGTCGTCGGTGCGGCCCAGGATGAAGAGGTAGCCGTCCTCGTCGCGGATGCCCCAGTCGAACGTGCTGTAGATCATGCGGCCCGGCACACTCTGCCAGTAGGTCTTGACGAAGCGCGCGTCGTCGCGCCACACGGTCTGCATGCAGCCCGGCGGCAGCGGGCCTTCGATGGCCACCACGCCCTTCTGGTTGGCGCCCTGCAGTTCCTGCCCGGTGTTCTCGTCAAGCAGCTTCACGTCGTAGCCGTAGACGGCCTTGCCCGGGCTGCCGAACTTGCTGGGCGCGGCTTCGACGCCGTTGCAGATGCTCAGGATCGGCCAGCCGGTCTCGGTCTGCCAGTAGTTGTCGATGATCGGCCGGCCCAGGCTGTCGCTGATCCACTTGGCGGTGGTTTCGTCCAGCGGCTCGCCGGCCAGGAACAGCGCGCGCAGGCTGGACAGGTCGTGCTTCTTCAGCGCCGCCGGGTCCTGCTTCTTCAGCACGCGCACCGCCGTCGGGGCACTGAACATCACCGTCACCTTGTACTTCTCGACCAGGCTCCACCACACCGCGGCGTCGGGCCGCGTCGGCAGGCCTTCGTACATGATGGTCGCCATGCCGGCGATCAGCGGGCCGTAGATGATGTAGCTGTGGCCCACCACCCAGCCGATGTCGCTGGTGCTGAAGTAGGTCTCGCCGGCACTGCAGTTGAAGATGTGCTTCATGCTGGCGGCCAGCGCCACGGCGTAGCCGCCAGTGTCGCGCTGCACGCCCTTGGGTCTGCCGGTGGTGCCGCTGGTGTAGAGGGTGTAGCTCGGGTGCGTGGCGTCGACCCATTCGCAGGGCACGCTGGCGCCCTGGTGCTTCTCGCGCCAGGCGGCGTAGTCCTCGTCGCGGCCGGCGACGCGGTTGAACGGGCTCAGGCCGCGGTCGACCATCAGCACCTTGGCCGGCTTGTGGGCCGCCAGCTGGATGGCCTCGTCGAGCAGCGGCTTGTACGCCACCACCTTGCCGCTGCGGCTGCCGGCGTCGGCGCTGATGATCAGCGTCGGCTCGGCATCGTCGATGCGGCTGGCCAGGCTGACGCTGGCAAAGCCGCCGAAGACCACCGAGTGCAGCGCGCCGATGCGCACGCAGGCCAGCATCGCGAAGGCGGCCTCGGGGATCATCGGCATGTAGACGAGCACCCGGTCGCCCTTCTTCACGCCCAGGCTCAGCAGCGTGGCGGCCATGCGCTGCACCTCGGCGTGCAGGTCGCTGAAGCTGTAGCAACGCTCCTGGTCGGTCTCGGTGGAGACGAAGATCAGCGCGTTCTGGTCGCCGCGCGCTGCCAGGTGGCGGTCGACGGCGTTGTGGCACAGGTTGGTCGTGCCGCCGGCGTACCAGCGCGCGAACGGCGGGTTGCTGTAGTCGCAGATCTGCTGCGGCGGCGTATTCCAGTCGATCAGCGCGGCCTGCTCGGACCAGAACGCGTCGCGGTCGTCGATCGATCGGCGATAGAAATCGGCGTAGGCGGCCATGGGCTGTCTCCTGTTGCTCTTGCTGGGCTGAAGGCGGCGCCAGCGATGCGGAAATTGGGCGTGCAGCGACTGACTGCGGCCTGACGCGCTGCCGCAAACACCTGCTTGCAACCGTTTCCCTGCGCCAGGGGCCGAGCATCGGCGCCTGGCGGGTTGGACGGGTTGACGCCCGTCAAGCCGCTGCTATGCTGCGCCGCCGATGAAGAACTCCACCTCCTGGCTGCAGCTTGGCCTGCTGTCGTTGCTGATGGCCGCAGCGGGCCCGCTGCATGCTGCGCCGGAGGACACGCCGACAACAAAGCCTGCCGTGGCAACGGGCGACGCGGTGCTGCACCTGCTGCAGGAACGCGGGCTGCTGCCGGGTTCGAATCCGCTGGACACGAGCCCGCTGGTGCAGCAGGTACGCGAGACGGCGTCGGAGCTCGTGATGCAGGCCATGAATTTCCTCGGCGTGCCCTACCGCCGCGGCGGCAACACGGCCGAACAGGGCTTCGATTGCAGCGGCTTCACGCGCCATGTGTTCGAGAACAGCATCGGCCTGGTGCTGCCCCGCCGCGCCGACCAGCAAGCCCAGACGGCGGGGCTGAAGAGCGTCAAGCGCGAGGAGCTCAAGCCCGGCGACCTGGTCTTCTTCAACACCCTGCGCAAGGCCTTCTCGCACGTCGGCATCTACGTCGGCGAAGGCAAGTTCATCCACGCGCCGCGCACCGGCGGCGAGGTGCGGGTCGAGGACATGCGCCAGGCCTACTGGTCCAAGCGCTTCAACGGCGCCCGACGCGCCGAGGGCCCGACCGGCGAGATCGTCGCCCGGCCCTAGCGTCGCCGGCCGCCGGCGCTGCCGCAAGGGCCTTGCGCGGCGCGGCACAATCGGGCCATGGGCGAAACCGTGATTCCTCTGGCCGACCTGCGCTATGCCGCAGCCCTGCCGCGCATTCCGGCGCGGCCGCAACCCGCCAGCGGGCTGCTCGCCGACCGGCTGGGCCGACCGCTGCACGACCTGCGCATCTCGGTCACCGACCGCTGCAACTTCCGCTGCAGCTACTGCATGCCCAAGGAAGTCTTCGACCGCGACTACCGCTTCCTGCCCCAGACCTCGCTGCTCTCGTTCGAGGAGATCACCCGTGCGGCACGGCTCTTCGTGGCGCACGGCGTGACCAAGCTGCGCCTGACCGGCGGCGAGCCCTTGCTGCGCAAGCACCTGGAAGTGCTGGTCGCGCAGCTCGCCGAGTTGCGCACGCCGGATGATGGGCCGCTGGACATCACGCTGACGACCAACGGCTCGCTGCTGGCGCGCAAGGCGCAGGCGCTGCACGATGCCGGCCTGAGGCGCGTGACGGTCAGCCTGGACGCGCTGGACGACACCATCTTCAGGCGCATGAACGACGTCGACTTCCCCGTTGCCGACGTGCTGCGCGGCATCGAGGCCGCGCAGCGCGCGGGGCTGGCGCCGATCAAGATCAACATGGTCGTCAAGCGCGGCACCAACGACCACGAGATCGTGCCGCTGGCGCGCCACGTGCGCGATCACTGCGGGCCCGGCGTCGTGCTGCGCTTCATCGAGTACATGGACGTCGGCGCCACCAACGGCTGGCGCATGGTCGAGGTGCTGCCGTCGAGCGAGGTCGTCCAGCGGCTGTCGCAGGTCTTTGCGCTGGAGCCGATGGAGCCCAGCGCCCCGGGCGAAACCGCGCAGCGCTGGCGCTACGTGGACGGCGGCGGCGAGATCGGCGTCATCAGCAGCGTCACGCAGGCCTTCTGCAAGGACTGCAACCGGGCCCGGCTGTCGACCGAAGGCAAGCTCTTCCTGTGCCTGTTCGCCAGCCGCGGCCACGACCTGCGCGCGCTGCTGCGCGGCGGCTACAGCGACGAGCAGATCGCCGGGGCCATCGGCCTCATCTGGGGCGACCGCGACGACCGCTACTCCGAGTTGCGCGGCGCCATGGCCGCGGTGCCCGGCAGCGGCGAACGCCGCGTCGAGATGCACTACATCGGCGGTTAGACCGGACGCCTGCGGCGCCGGTCCAACTCGGCGGGTTCGAACGGACGCGCCACGGCGCGCCGCTCAACCCGCCGGGGCGCCAGCTGACGCTGGCGGCGTGACGGCGCTGCGCGCGTCACGGCTTGCGCTGGGCAGGAGGTGGGTGATGCTGTTGGCGTAGTAGTGCAGCAGCGGCGCTTCTGCTGCGTTGGGCGTGAAGATGCCTTTGTCCTCGCTCACCAGGTGGCGCTGCACCAGCATGCGCAGGCCGGCGCCAATGGCGTAGTCCCAGTCGGTTCTGGGCACGTACAGGCGCGCACCGGCGGCCTGCAGCTGCTGCACCAGCGCGCCGACTTCAGCCTTGAGTTCGAACTCGCTGCGCCCCCTGGCCAGGTCCTGCACCATCACGTGCGCCACCAGAGGCACCGGCAGCACCGGGATCAGCCGCCCCACCTGCTCCATCAGGTGGCGACCCAGTTCGGCGACCTCGGCCTGGCGCTGTTCCCTGGGCAACCGCTCCAGCACGACGCCGCGTTGCGCGGCCCAGGCGCGCACCGACACCGGGGTGCCGAAGTTCACGCAGGCATAGCCGAAGCGGTGCCAGCGGCTGCGCAGCAAGAGGCCGATCTGGCTGGCGACGAAACGCAGCGTGCGCCCCGCCGCCGCCAGCCGCCCCACCCGCGGCGCGGCGGCGTCGCCGCTGCGCAGCTGCGTGCGGTCTTCCAGCACGCGGTCGTAGTTCAGCCCCAGCGGCACGAACACCAGGTCGCGCGGGCCGTCGTGGTGGTAGCCGCGCAGCATGTAGTCGATGACACCGAATCGCGGCGCGCGCATCGCGCCGTCCTTCGTCAGCCCGCCTTCGGGGTAGACGGCCTGCGTGACGCCGGCTTCGGTGGCCATCGCGATGTAGCGTTCCAGCACGCGCCGGTACAGCTCGTCCTTGGAGTTGCGGCGCACGAAGTAGGCGCCCATGGCGCGGATCAGCTGCTGCAGCCCCGCCACCTGCGCCCACTCGCCCACGGCGTAGCTCAGCGCGGCGCGCTCGGCGGCCAGGTAGCTGGCGACGATGTAGTCCATGTTGCTGCGGTGGTTCATGACGAACACCACCGTCGCGTCGGCCGGGATCGCCTCGAGCCCGGCGTCGTCGGTGTAGCCGATGCGCACCCGGTACAGCGCCTGCGAGATGCGCTTGCCCAGCCAGTAGCCGACGCGGAAGTAGACGTAGGCGTTGAAGGCCGGCACGATCTCGCGCGCGTAGCGCTGCACCTGGTCCAGCGCCACCTCGCGCGGCATGCCGCGTTC
>JAYUPN010000222.1:0-3517 GCA_043760065.1 Rubrivivax sp. | reverse complement strand
ACCTGCACCATCTCGACCTTGTCGAACTGGTGCTGGCGGATCATGCCGCGCGTGTCGCGCCCTGCGCTGCCGGCTTCCGAGCGGAAGCACGGGCTGTGCGCAGTCAGGCGGATCGGCAGCGCCGCGGCGTCCAGGATGCGCTCGCGCACGGTGTTGGTCAGCGTGACCTCGCTGGTGCCGATCAGGTACTGCTCGGGCTGCGCCTCGTCGCCGCCCCTGAGCACCCAGAACATGTCCTCCTTGAACTTGGGCAGCTGCCCAGTGCCTTCCAGGATCTCGCGATTGACGATGTACGGCGTGTAGCACTCGGTGTAGCCGTGCTCCAGCGTGTGCGTGTCCAGCATCAGCTGCGCCAGCGCCCGGTGCAGCCGCGCCGCCGGTCCGCGCAGGAAGGTGAAGCGCGAGCCGCTGAGCAGCGCGCCGGTGTCGAACTCCAGGCCCAGCGCCGCGCCCAGGTCGACGTGGTCCTTGGGTGGCGCGGCAAAGGTGCCCGGCGTGCCCCAGCGGCGCACCTCGACGTTGGCGCTCTCGTCGGCGCCGTCGGGCACGCTGGCCTGCGGCAGGTTGGGGATGCTCATCAGCATCAGCTGCAGCTCGGCCTGGATCTGCTCCAGGCGCTCGCTGCCGGCCTTCATCTGCTCGCCGATGCCACCCACTTCGGTCATCAGCGCGGTGGTGTCGCCGCCCTGCCCCTTGAGCTGCCCGATCTGCTTGCTCAGCGCGTTGCGGCGCGCCTGCAGCTGTTCGGTGGCGGTCTGGATCTGCTTGCGTTCGGCCTCCAGCGCGACGTAGCGCGGCACGTCCAGGTAGGGCTGCGGATTCTTGCGCCGCTGCAGCTGCGCGACCACGCCGTCGAGGTCGCGGCGCAGCAGGTTGATGTCGATCATGGGACTTCCTTGGCGGGGCGGTGGACGTGCAAACGGCGCCTGGGAGGGACGCCGTCTTCAGGTGAAGGAGTGAAGTGCGGCAGGCTTCAGGATCGGGACGGACTGGCCAGCGCCGAAGCCGCGGCCAGCTCGGCCATGCTGCGGTCGCCCAGGCCGCGCGGCAGCGGGAAGTGCACGTTCTCGACCACGCCGTCCATCTTGCGGATGCTCAACGCGCCCAGCTCGCGCAGGCGCTGGATGACGGCCTGCACCAGCACGTCGGGCGCCGAGGCGCCGGCCGTCAGGCCGACGCGGCGGCGGCCTGCGAACCACTGCGCCTGCAGGTCGGCCGCACCTTCGACCATGTACGACGCCGTGCCCAGCCGCTCGGCCAGCTCGCGCAGGCGGTTGCTGTTGCTGCTGGTGGGGCTGCCGACGACGATCACCACGTCGACCACCGGCGCCATCACCTTCACCGCGTCCTGGCGGTTCTGCGTCGCGTAGCAGATGTCCTGCTGCTTGGGCTCGCGCACGTGCGGGAACAGCCGCTTGACCTCGGCCAGGATGCCGGCCGCGTCGTCGACGCTGAGCGTGGTCTGCGTCACCACCGCCAGCTGCTCGCCGCGCGGGCGCACGTGCTGCACGTCGGCGATCTCCTCGACCAGGTAGATGCCCTCGCTGAGCTGCCCCATCGTGCCTTCGACCTCGGGGTGGCCCTTGTGGCCGATCATGATGAACTCGTAGCCCTCGCGCGCCAGCTTGGCGACCTCGACGTGGACTTTGGTCACCAGCGGGCAGGTGGCGTCGAAGACCTGGAAGCCGCGCGCGTGCGCTTCGGTGCGCACGGCCTGGCTGACGCCGTGGGCGCTGAAGACCAGCGTCGCGCCGGGCGGCACTTCGGCCAGGTCCTCGATGAAGATGGCGCCCTTGCGCTTGAGGTCGTCGACGACGTAGGTGTTGTGCACGATCTCGTGGCGGACGTAGATCGGCCGCCCGAACTTGGTCAGTGCACGCTCGACGATCTCGATCGCGCGGTCGACACCGGCGCAGAAACCGCGCGGCTCGGCCAGGATGACTTCGTCGATGGTCATGGCTACAGCACCCCGAGCAGCTTGACTTCGAAGCGCACCGGCTGGCCTGCCAGCGGGTGGTTGAAGTCGAACAGCAGCCAGTCGGCGCCGCGGTCGCGCACGACGCCGGCGTACTGCCCCTGACCGTCGGGCGTGGGGAACTGCACCACGTCGCCGACGCCGTATTCGGCGTCCGGGTCACCGAGCTCGTGCAGCAGGCTGAGCTTCACGCGCTGCAGCATGTCGGGGTTGCGTTCGCCGAAGGCGGCGCCGGCCGGCAGCTCGAAGGACTCGTGCGCGCCCTCGGGCAGGCCCAGCAGGTGCTGCTCGATGGCCGGCGACAGCTGCCCCGTGCCCAGCGACAGCGTGGCCGGCTTGTCGGCAAAGGTGTTGACCACGTCCTGGCCGTCGGGGCCCGCGAGGCGGTAGTGCAGCGTCAGGAAGGAGCCGGGTTGAACGAGGTTCACGGGTTCTTGGGGGCAAGTGCCCGTCGAATAGACTGGCCCCGATTCTACCGACCCCCCTTTGCATGAAAGACCTGCCTGCCGACCAGCGCCCGCGCGAGAAACTGCTGGCCCGTGGCGCCGCCGCGTTGGCCGACGGCGAACTGCTGGCGCTGTTGCTGCGCACCGGCGCCAAGGGCAACGGCGTCTTCGCGCTCGCGCAGCAGGTGCTCGAGCGCTGCGGCGGCTTCGCCGGGCTTTTGAATGCGCCGCCCGACCTGCTGCTCGGGCTCAAGGGGCTGGGGCCGGCCAAACGTGCCGAGCTGCTGGCGGTGATGGAGATCGCGCGCCGCGCCCTGGCGCAGCCGATGGCTGCGGCGCCGGTGTTCGACAGCCCCGGCCGCGTCAAGGACTACCTGGGGCTGCAGCTGGGCAACCGGCCGCAGGAGGTGTTCGCGGTGCTGTTCCTGGACGGCCAGCACCGGCTGCTGCGGCTGGAGGAGATGTTCCACGGCACGCTGACACAGACCAGCGTCTACCCGCGCGAGGTCGTGCGGCGCGCGCTGGCGCTGAACGCCGGCGCGGTGGTGCTGGCGCACAACCACCCTTCGGGCCTGGCCGAGCCTTCGCGTGCCGACGAGTACCTGACGCAGACGCTGAAGACCGCGCTGCAGCTGGTGGACGTGCGCGTGCTCGACCACATCGTCGTCGGCCAGGGCCAGGTGGTGTCGATGGCCGAACGTGGACTTATCTGAAATGTGGAGTTGCAGCGCCCCTGCCTGGGCAACAGGCGCTGCCAGCACTGTTTGACTCCACATATCTTTTTCACATCCGCCGCAGCCAGCCGACCAGATCGCGGCCGTCGGGCTGGTACCGCCCACCACGCGGCGGCGCCAGTGCATCGGGGAACACCTGGGCGATGGCCTGGCGCTTCAGGTCGATGTCGGCCCGTGCGTAGCGCATCGTCGTGTTCAGGCCGGCGTGTCCGAGCCACTGGCTGATGGTGGCGAAGTCCACGCCGGACTTCAGCAGCGCGATCGCCGTGCTGTGCCGCAGCGAGTGCGGGTGGATGCTCTTGTCGCGCAGGCTGGGTACGGCTTTCGCCGCGGCGACGACATAGCGGCGCAGCAGGTAGCGA
>JAYUPN010000221.1:0-3525 GCA_043760065.1 Rubrivivax sp. | reverse complement strand
GGCGCGCATGAACATGCTGCTGCACGGGGTGAAGGACACCGAGTTCGAAATCTTCCACGGCGACACGCTGACCAACGACTGGGAGATGCTGCGCGAGCTGAACCCGGCCAAGAAGCCGGCGTTTGACGCCATCGTGGCCAACCCGCCTTTCAGCTACCGCTGGGAGAACAGCGACACGCTGGCCGACGACGTGCGTTTCAAGAACCACGGCCTGGCCCCCAAGTCGGCGGCGGACTTTGCCTTCTTGCTGCATGGCTTCCACTTCCTGAAGGACGAGGGGGTGATGGCCATCATCCTGCCGCATGGCGTGCTGTTCCGGGGCGGAGCCGAAGAACGCATCCGCACCAAGCTGCTGAAGGACGGGCACATCGACACGGTGATCGGCCTGCCGTCGAACCTGTTCTATTCCACCGGCATCCCGGTCTGCATCTTGGTGCTGAAGAAATGCAAGAAGCCGGACGACGTGCTGTTCATAAATGCGGCCGAAAAGTTCATCAAAGGCAAGCGCCAGAACCAGCTGACCGATGAGCACATCGCCAAGATCATCGAGACCTACCAGTTCCGAAAGCCAGAGCCCCGCTACGCTCGCCGGGTGGCCATGGAAGAGATCGAGAAGAACGGCTACAACCTGAACATCTCTCGCTACATCAGCACGGCGGTGGGCGAAGCAGAGATTGACCTGGAAGCGACGCATGCCGAGTTGGTCGAGATTGAAAAAGCCATTGCAGTGGCCAAAGACAAACACAACGAATTCCTGGAAGAGTTGGGGCTCAGTCCGTTGCCTTAACCGGGCTTTGACAACTGCTGCCCGAACAACACGATCGACCCGGACGACGACAGGTTCCTGAGCCAGGTGGCCGGAACCTAGTTCGACGCCTTCATCGGCAGCTGCATGACCAACATCGGCCACTTCCGCGCCGCGGCCGACTGCCTGGGCAAGAAAACCAACATCTACCTGAACTCGGCCAAGTTGGGCGCGATCGCGTCGCGGCTGGGGCACATCCCGACGGTGGCCGAACACCACGAAGCCAAGGGCGTGGTGGTCTGAAGCAGGCGCCCGGCCCGCAACGGTCTGCAACGGCGCGCGCTGTCGCCAACGCTGGCGCACCGCTTCAGGGCGGCTGCGCGCCCTCCGCGCCCTGCGCAAATTCAGCGGCCAGCCGCCGCAATTCGGTCTTCAGCACCTTGCCGTAGTGGTTCTTGGGCAGGGACTCGACGAACAGGTAGCGCTTGGGCCGCTTGAAGCGCGCCATGCGCGACAGGCAGTGGCCGTCGAGCACCGTGGCGTCCACCGCGGCCTGCGGCGAAAGGACGACGAAGGCCACCACGGCTTCGCCCCATTCGGCATCGGCCACGCCAACCACCGCCACCTCGGCCACGCCGGGCGCGGTGAGCAGCACTTCTTCCACTTCGCGCGGGTAGATGTTGGAGCCGCCGCTGATGACGAGGTCCTTGCTGCGGTCCTTCAGCGTCAACCAGCCTTGTGCGTCCATGCAGCCGAGGTCCCCGGTGCGCAGCCAGCCGTCCTGCAGCGCGGCGGCGGTGGCCTCGGGGTTGCGCCAGTAGCCGGCCATCACGGTGTCGCCGCGCACCAGCACTTCGCCGATCTCGCCGGCCGGCAACTCGCGTCCGCTCTCGTCGGCCACGCGCACCTGCACCGGGGTCTGCGCCAGGCCGACGCTGGCCAGGCGCTGCGCGTGCTGTGGATGGGCGGTGTCTGCGATCGCCGCGCGCGACAGCGCGGTGGCGACCATCGGCGTCTCGCCCTGGCCGTAGATCTGCACGAAGCGCGGCCCCATCAGCTTCAAGGCGCGCTGGATGTCGGCCCCGTACATCGGCGCGCCGCCGTAGACGATGGTCTTGAACGCGGCCGCGGCGTCGGCTGCGGTCAGCCCCGCGGCCTGCACGTGGTCGGCCAGCCGCTTGACGATGGTCGGCGCGGCAAAGGTCGACAGCGGGCCGTGGGCGCGACCCAGCGCGAACATCTCGGCTGCGTCCACGCCACCCGAGGCCGGCACGACGTGGCGCGCGCCGGCCATCAGGTGCGGGATCGCGTAGAGGCCGCAGCCGTGCGACATCGGCGCGGCGTAGAGCATGGCGTCGCCGCTGCCGACGGGATCGACGTCGATGGCGTAGGTCAGTCCCATCGTCATCAGGTTGCGGTGCGTCAGCATCACGCCCTTGGGCCGGCCGGTGGTGCCGCTGGTGTAGAAGAGCCAGGCCAGGTGATCGCCGGCGCGCTCGACGATGGCCAGCGGCGGCTGATCGGCTGGCGCTGCGAACAGGGCATCGGCCGCGGCGGACTCGGCATCGATCTGCCGCTGCAGGCCGCGCAGGGGTGCGACGTCGGCGCCGACGAAGCCCCAGCGCGCCTGCGCGTCGTCGATGATCCACTCCACCTCGGCCGGGTGCAGCTTGGCGTTGACCGGCACCGCCACCAGTCCGGCCCACCACAGCGCGAGCAGCAGTTCCAGGTAGCGCGGGTGGTTGTGCGTGAACAGCAGCACGCGGTCTCCCGGCTGCAGCCCGGCGGCCTGCAGCCGCCGCGCCAGCGCCGCGCTGCGCGTCGCCCACTGCGCGTGGGTGGCCCACGGCTGCGCGCCCAGGTAGAGGGCGGGCCGCGGGTCTTGCAGCCGGGCCTGCCGGGCCAGCAAGTGGGCCAGGTTCATGTCGACTCCGCCTTCGGTAGGCGGCCATGATGCCACCGCAGCGGACGGCGACGGGGCACGCGCGACGTAGGGTGAAGGTGGGCATGCGGCCGGCGTGCGTCCTATGATGGTCCAACCCCAGCGCAGCATCGTCAGCCCCGCCATGCCCACCTTCAAGCACCCGTTCGCGAAGACGCTCAAGACCTTCACCACCGCCTCGGGCGAACAAGGCCTGCACTACTCGCTGCCGGCGCTGGCGCGCCAGTTCCCCAAGGTCAGCCGGCTGCCGGTGAGCCTGCGCATCGTGCTCGAGAGCGTGCTGCGCAACTGCGATGGCAAGAAGGTCGACGCCGAACACGTGCAGCAGCTCGCCACCTGGGGCGCCAACGCGCCGCGCAGCGACGAGATCCCCTTCGTCGTGGCGCGCGTGGTGCTGCAGGACTTCACCGGCGTGCCGCTGCTGGCCGACCTGGCGGCGATGCGCAACGTCGCCGCGCGCATGGGCCAGGACCCGAAGCGCATCGAGCCGCTGGTGCCGGTGGACCTGGTGGTCGACCACAGCATCATGATCGACCACTTCGGCAGCCCGCAGGCACTGGACCTGAACATGAAGCTGGAGTTCAGCCGCAACCAGGAGCGCTACCGCTTCATGAAGTGGGGCATGCAGGCTTTCGACACCTTCGGCGTCGTGCCGCCGGGCTTCGGCATCGTGCACCAGGTGAACCTGGAGTACCTGGCGCGCGGCGTGCACCGCAGCGGTGAAGGGCCGGCGGCGCTGTACTACCCCGACAGCCTGGTCGGCACCGACAGCCACACCACGATGATCAACGGCATCGGCGTCGTCGGCTGGGGCGTCGGCGGCATCGAGGCCGAGGCC
>JAYUPN010000220.1:0-3526 GCA_043760065.1 Rubrivivax sp. | reverse complement strand
GCAAGGCCATGGGCGAGCAGGCGGTGCAACTGGCCAGGGCCGTCAACTACCAGAGCGCGGGCACGGTGGAGTTCGTGGTCGGCAAGGACCAGAGCTTCTACTTCCTGGAGATGAACACGCGGCTGCAGGTCGAGCACCCGGTGACGGAATGCATCACCGGCATCGACCTCGTCGAGCAGATGCTGCGCGTCGCCGCCGGCGAGAAGCTGCCCTTCACGCAGGAGCAGATCCCGCGCCGCGGCTGGGCGATGGAATGCCGCATCAATGCCGAAGACCCGTTCCGCGGCTTCCTGCCTTCCACCGGCCGGCTGGTGCGCTACCTGCCGCCGGTGCAGACCATGGAAGCGGCGATGCCGGTGCCTGACAGCGGCGGCGACGGGCGCTCGCAGAACGCCCTGGGGGGCGTTCGTGTGGACACCGGCGTCTACGAAGGCGGCGAGATCCCGATGTACTACGACTCGATGATCGCCAAGCTGATCGTGCATGGCGCCAATCGGCTCGAGGCCATCGCCAGGATGCGCGAGGCGCTGAACGACTTCGTCATCCGCGGCGTGTCCAGCAACATCCCGTTCCAGGCCGCCTTGCTGGCGCACCCCAAGTTCGTCGCCGGCGACTTCAACACCGGCTTCATCGCCGAGCACTACGGCCACGGCTTCCGCGCCGAGGACGTGCCCCACGACGACCCTGACTTCCTGCCCGCGCTGGCCGCCGCCGCCTGGCGACGCTACCGCGAACGCGCCGCCGGCATCAGCGGCCAGCTGGCCGGGCACCGCGTGAAGATCGGCGAGTACTTCGTCGTCGTCGTGCGCGGTGAAGGCGGCAAGCACACCTACCTGCCGGTGCGCATCCGCACCGACGCGGCCACCGCCAGCACCATCACCGTCGAGATGGGCGACAAGCACTACGCCATCGACAACGACTGGCAGTTCGGCGGCATCCGCGCCCACGGCCGCTGCAACGGCCGGCCCATCACGGCGCAGGTCGAACGCCACGGCCTGTGGCTGTGCGTCGAACACAACGGCCTGCGCATCGACGCGCAGGTGATGACGGCGCGTGCTGCCGAGCTGCTGCGCGTGATGCCCTTCAAGGCCCCGCCCGACCTGAGCAAGTTCCTGCTCTCGCCGATGCCGGGGCTCTTGGCCGACATCAGCGTCAAGGCCGGGCAGAAAGTGATGGCCGGCGAGCGGCTGGCGGTGATCGAGGCGATGAAGATGGAGAACATCCTCACCGCCACGCAGGATGGCACGGTGGGCGAACTGCTGGCCAGCCAGGGTGAAAGCCTGTCGGTCGACCAGCCGATCCTGAGTTTTGCCTGAAACCCTGCGCGGCGAAGCGGCAATCCGCCGGAGCGCATCCGGGTAGTCCCGTAGTGTCATTTGTGCGCCAACCGACAGGCCATGCTGCAGCGCGCCATTACAGTCGAGGTCTGCAACGTCTGCCGACACCATCCGTCCCCTGCGACTCCGTGAGCGACCCCGACATCATTCTCGAAACCCGCGGCCTGACCAAGGAGTTCAAGGGCTTTGTGGCCGTCGACCACGTCGACCTGCGTGTGCGGCGCGGCACCATCCACGCGCTGATCGGCCCCAACGGAGCCGGCAAGACGACGTGCTTCAACCTGCTGACCAAGTTCATCACGCCCACCGCCGGGCAGATCCTGTTCAACGGCACCGACATCACCAGCGAGGCGCCGGCGCACATCGCGCGCCGCGGCATCATCCGCTCGTTCCAGATCTCGGCCGTCTTCCCGCACCTGAGCGTGCTGGAGAATGTGCGCATCGCGCTGCAGCGCAAGCTCGGCACCTCGTTCCACTTCTGGCGCTCGGAAAACAGCCTGTACACCTTGAACCAGCGTGTGCACGAGCTGCTGGCGGCGGTCGACCTGGCCGACTACGCCGCGACACCGGCGGTCGAGCTCAGCTACGGCCGCAAGCGGGCGCTGGAGATCGCGACCACGCTGGCGATGGACCCGGAGCTGATGTTGCTGGACGAGCCGACGCAGGGCATGGGCCTGGAAGACGTCGACCGCATCCGGCAGCTGATCAAGAAGGTGGCGGCCCAGCGCACCGTGCTGATGGTCGAGCACAACATGAGCGTCGTCGCCAGCATCGCCGACACCATCACCGTGCTGCAGCGCGGCGCCACGCTGGCCGAAGGACCCTACGCCGAGGTGTCGAAGAACCCGGCCGTGATCGAGGCCTACATGGGCAGCGCCGCCGTCGAGATGAAGGGTGCGCACTGACATGAGCGCGATGCTCGAAGTCCACGACCTCCACGCCTGGTACGGCGAATCGCACGTGCTGCACGGCGTGAACTTCGACGTCCGCGAGGGCGAGGTCGTGACGCTGCTGGGCCGCAACGGCGCCGGCCGCACGAGCACGCTGCGCGCGATCATGGGCCTGACGGGCAGCCGCAAGGGCTCGATCCGCGTCAAGGGCACCGAGGTCATCGCGATGGGCACGCACCGCATCGCGCGGTTGGGCATCGGCTACTGCCCCGAAGAACGCGGCATCTTCTCCAGCCTGTCGGCCGAAGAGAACCTGATGCTGCCGCCGCCGCTGGCCCCCGGCGGCATGAGCGTGGAGCAGATCTACGCCATGTTCCCGAACCTGAAAGAGCGCGCCGCCAGCCAGGGCACGCGGCTGTCGGGCGGCGAGCAGCAGATGCTGGCCGTGGCGCGCATCCTGCGCACCGGCGCGCGCCTGCTGCTGCTGGACGAGATCTCCGAGGGCCTGGCCCCTGTCATCGTGCAGAAGCTCTCCGAGATGGTGCTGGCGCTGCGCAAGCAGGGCTACACGATCGTGATGGTGGAGCAGAACTTCCGCTTTGCCGCGCCGCTGGCCGACCGCTTCTTCGTCATGGAGCACGGCCGCATCCTGCAGGAATTCACCCAGGCGCAGTTGCCTGCCAACATCGAGCAGTTGCACGAATACCTGGGCGTGTGAGACACGCCCGGTCCACCTTGTTCACGACACTTCCAAGGAGCCTCTCATGAAACTCAAGCCAACCGCGGCCGCCTGCACCCTCGCCTGTGCGGCGATGTTCGGTGCCGCAGTGCCTGCGCACGCCCAGATCTCGGGTGACACGATCAAGATCGGCATCATCACCGACATGGCCGGCGTCTACGGCGACATCGACGGCATGGGCGGCGTCGAGGCCATCCGCATGGCGGTGGCCGACGTCGGCGGCACCATCAACGGCAAGAAGATCGAGGTCGTCTACGCCGAGCACCAGAACAAGGCCGACGTGGCTGCGGCCAAGGCGCGCGAGTGGTTCGACACCCAGGGCGTGGACATGCTGATCGGCGGCACCAACTCGGGCACGGCGCTGGCCATGTCCAAGGTGGCGCTGGAGAAGAAGAAGCCCTTCCTCGTCGTCGGTGCCGCGACCTCCGCGCTGACCAACGACCAGTGTTCGCCCTACACCGTGCACTGGGCCTACGACACCACGGCGCTGGCCAAGGGCACCGGCAACGCCGTCGTCAAGGCCGGTGGCAAGAGCTGGTTCTTCCTGCAGGCCGACTACG
>JAYUPN010000219.1:0-9208 GCA_043760065.1 Rubrivivax sp. | reverse complement strand
GCCGTGCAACTCGTGCAGCCTTGCTTTGCGCACAGGGTCCTGCGTCTTCACCACCGACACCAGGTTCAGGTTGCCGCTGGACGAAGTGCCGGCCAGCGCCTGCTCGAGCACGCGGTCGACGAGGCCGGGCTCGAGTGGCCGGTCCTCGTAGCTGCGGATCGAGCGGTGGGCGTTCATCGACGCGGCGAAGTGCGCGGCTTCTGGCATGGGTCGCTTTCCTGGCGGCTGGGAGGTCGCGCATCGTGCCACGGCCGCGCCGCACGGCTGGCGGCGGCGCGCCGCTGCTACACTGCCTGCCGTCAGGAGAGAGCTTCCCCGTGAAGCCGCCGAAGGCGCAGAGGATGCCCGTGCGACCACCGTCGAACGGCTCTCGAACGCTCAGGCAAAAGGACTGATTCTTTGACCTCACTGGAGAGAGGCCACCTGCCGCAAGGCGATGGGGCCCACCGAAGGGGCAAGGCCTGCCGGTGCATGCGCCAAGCGCATGGATGCGGCAACGCCGAATCTCTCAGGTAAAGCGGACAGCGAGGGCCACCGGGACACCGCCACAGGCGGTGTCTTCGTCGATGCCCTTGCCGAGGTTGCGCCATGTCCGCCACACCCGAGTCCACGCTGCTGCAAACCCCGCTGCACGACCTGCACCTGCGCCTGGGCGCACGCATGGTTCCTTTTGCCGGCTACGCGATGCCGGTGCAGTACGCCGGCGGCCTGATGGCAGAACACAAGCAGTGCCGCGACGCCGCGGCGCTGTTCGACGTTTCGCACATGGGCCAGCTGCGGCTGCTCGGCGTTGAAGCCGCAGCGGCGCTGGAGACGCTGGTGCCGGCGGACGTGGTCGATCTTGCGCCCGGCCGCCAGCGCTACGCCTTCTTCACCAACGCGAGCGGCGGCCTGCTCGACGACCTGATGGTCTTCAAGCCCGAGGCCGGCGCGGCGCGCGATGCCTTCGGCGACCTGTTCCTGGTCGTCAACGCCGGCTGCAAGGACGCCGACACGCGCCACCTGCGCACGCACATCGGCCACCGCTGCCAGGTGGTGCCGATGCCCGAGCGCGCGCTGCTGGCGCTGCAGGGACCGAAAGCGGTTGACGCACTGGCACGGCTGAACCCGGGCGTGGCGGCGCTGGTCTTCATGAGCGGTGGCTTGTTCGATCTGGCCGGCGCGGCCTGCTTCGTCACGCGCTCGGGCTACACCGGCGAGGACGGCTTCGAGATCTCTGTGCCGGCAGCGCAAGCCGAGGCACTGGCCGAAGCGCTGCTGGCGCAGCCCGAGGTCAAACCCGCCGGCCTGGGCGCCCGCGACACGCTGCGCCTGGAAGCGGGCCTGTGCCTGTACGGCCACGACATCAACGAGACGACGAGCCCGGTCGAGGCCGGCCTGAGCTGGGCCATCCAGAAGGTGCGCCGCCCCGGCGGCGCGCGCGCCGGCGGCTACCCGGGTGCGGCGGCAATCGAAGCCCAGCTCGGCGGTGCCGCGCCGAGCAAGCGCGTCGGCCTCGTCGGCCTGGAACGCGTGCCGGTGCGCGAAGGCACGCCGATCGTCGACGCCCACGGCCGCAGGCTCGGCACCGTCACCAGCGGCACGCTGGCGCCCAGCGTCAACCAGTGCATCGCGATGGCCTACCTGCCACAGAACCACGCCCTGCCGCAGCACGAGGTCTACGCCGAGGTGCGCGGCAAGCGCTTGCCGATGCGCGTGTCCGCCATGCCCTTCCATCCGCACCGCTACAAGCGCTGACCGCAACCCCACCCCAACCCAAAGAGGAGAGCCCCCGACATGACCACGATGTACACGCCCGACCACGAGTGGATCAACATCGAAGACCACGAAGCCGCCGTCGTCGGCATCACGCACCACGCGCAGGACGCTCTGGGCGATGTCGTCTTCGTCGACCTGCCCGAGGTCGGCCGCACCTACAAGAAGGGCGAGGTCGCCGGCGTCGTCGAATCGGTGAAAGCCGCCGCCGACCTCTACATGCCGGTCACCGGCGAGGTCGTCGAGGTCAACGAAGCGCTGCGCGCCGACCCCGCGCTGGCCAACACCGACCCGCTGGGCAACGGCTGGTTCTTCAAGGTCCACCTCACGAACATGGCCGAGTTCGACCAGCTGATGGACCCGCCGGCCTACGACAAGCTGCTCAAGACGCTCTGAACCGTTTGCACCCTTCTGCCAAGCCCCGGAACCGCCCCATGTTGATGTCTGCCCTGAAGCCGCTCGGCGAGCTGGAAAACAGCACCGAATTCACCGCCCGCCACATCGGCCCCTACGCCGACGACGAGGCGCACATGCTGTCGGCCATCGCCGTGGCCAGCCCGAACCTGACGAGAAGGGCGCTGATCGAGGCCATCGTGCCGCGCAGCATCGCGCGCAGCCAGCCGATGGTGCTGCCGCCGCCGCTGACCGAAGCGCAGGCGCTGGCCGAGATGAAGTTGCTGGCCGGCCGCAACCAGGTGCTGAAGAGCTTCATCGGCCAGGGCTACCACGGCACCCACACGCCGGGCGTCATCCTGCGCAACATCCTGGAGAACCCGGCCTGGTACACCGCCTACACGCCGTACCAGGCCGAGATCAGCCAAGGGCGCATGGAAGCGCTGGTCAACTTCCAGACCATGGTCTGCGACTTGACCGGCATGGCCATCGCCAACGCGTCGATGCTGGACGAAGCCACCGCCGCTGCCGAAGCGATGACGCTGGCCAAGCGCAGCGTCAAGAGCAAGAGCGACACCTTCGTCGTCGCCGGCGACTGCCACCCGCAGACGATCGAGGTCATCCAGACGCGCGCCGCACCGCTGGGCCTGAAGGTGGTGCTGGCCAACTCGGCGCAGGAGTGGGACCAGCTCATCGCCGCCGGCGACTACTTCGGCGTGCTGGTGCAGATGCCCACCACCGACGGCAGCATCCACGACGTGCGCGAAGACGCCGCGCGCATCCACGCCCACCAGGCGGCGTTCATCGTCGCGGCCGACCTGCTGGCGCTGACGCTGATCACGCCGCCGGGAGAACTGGGCGCCGACATCGCGCTCGGGACCACGCAGCGCTTCGGCGTGCCGATGGGCGGCGGCGGCCCGCACGCCGCCTACCTGGCCTGCCGCGACGAGTTCAAGCGCAGCCTGCCGGGCCGGCTGGTCGGAGTCAGCATCGACAGCCACGGCAACCCCGCCTACCGGCTGGCGCTGCAGACGCGCGAGCAGCACATCCGCCGCGAGAAGGCCACCAGCAACATCTGCACGGCGCAGGTGCTGCTGGCGGTGATCGCCAGCATGTACGCGGTCTACCACGGGCCGGCGGGGCTGAAGCGCATCGCCCAGCGCGTCGCCAGCTACACCGCCGTGCTGGCGCAGGGCCTGCGCGACCTGGGCGTGGCCGTGCGCAGCCGGACGGCCTTCGACGCCATCGTCATCGACAGCGGCGCCGCCACCGCCGACATCGCGGCGCGGGCCGTTGTTGCGGGCATGAACCTGCGGCGCTTTCGCGAGTGGGGCGACACCATGATCGGCATCGCGCTGGACGAGACCACGACGCGCGACGACATCCGCGCGCTGTGGACGCTGTTTGCCAAGCCGGGCCAGGCGCTGCCCGACATGGCGGCTTTTGAGAAGGGCGTCGAGCCGATGATCCCGGTGGCGCTGCGCCGCACCAGCGCCTACCTCACGCATCCGGTGTTCAACACCCACCACAGCGAAACCGAGATGCTGCGCTACATCCGCTCGCTCAGCGACAAGGACCTGGCGCTGGACCGCAGCATGATCCCGCTGGGCAGCTGCACGATGAAGCTCAACGCCACGAGCGAAATGATCCCCATCACCTGGCCCGGGTTCGCGCAGGTGCACCCCTTTGCGCCGCGCGAACAGCTGGCCGGCTACTGGGCCATGAACGACCAGCTCTGCGACTGGCTGTCGCAGGCCACCGGCTACGCCGGCGTCAGCCTGCAGCCCAACGCCGGCAGCCAGGGCGAATACGTCGGGCTGCTGGTCATCAAGGCCTGGCACGCCAGCCGCGGCGAAGGCCACCGCAACATCTGCCTGATCCCCGAAAGCGCACACGGCACCAACCCGGCCAGCGCGCAGATGGCGGGCATGACCGTGGTGGTGACGAAGTGCGACGCACAAGGCAACGTCGACATGGACGACCTGCAGGCCAAGTGCGAGCAGCACAGCGCCAACCTGGCCTGCGTGATGATCACCTACCCCAGCACGCACGGCGTGTTCGAGGTGCGCGTGAAGGAACTCTGCGCGCTGGTGCACCGGCACGGCGGCCGCGTGTACGTCGACGGCGCCAACATGAACGCGCTGGTGGGCGTGGCCGCACCGGGTGAATTCGGCGGCGACGTCAGCCACTTGAATCTGCACAAGACCTTCTGCATCCCGCACGGCGGCGGCGGCCCCGGCGTCGGGCCGGTGGCGGTGGTCGCCGACCTGGTGCCGTTCTTGCCGGCGCACCGCACGGCCGGCATCGGCGGTGAACACAGCGTCGGCGCGGTGAGTGCTGCACCGCTGGGCAACGCCGCGGTGCTGCCGATCAGCTGGATGTACTGCCGCATGATGGGCGCCGACGGCCTGCGCGACGCCACCGAGGTCGCGATCCTGTCGGCCAACTACATCGCGGCGCGGCTGGCCGAACACTACCCCGTGCTCTACAGCGGCGGCAACGCGGCCTTGAAAGGCGGCGGCGTGGCGCACGAGTGCATCATCGACATCCGGCCGCTGGCCAAGAGCAGCGGCATCGGCGCCGAGGACGTGGCCAAGCGGCTCATCGACTACGGCTTCCACGCGCCGACGCTGAGCTTCCCGGTCGCCGGCACGCTGATGATCGAGCCCACCGAAAGCGAACCCCGCGCCGAGCTCGACCGCTTCTGCGACGCCATGATCGCCATCCGGCACGAGATTGCGCAGGTTGAAAGTGGCGCCTGGCCGAAGGACGACAACCCGCTGAAGAACGCGCCGCACACCGCCGAAGCGCTGCTCAAGGCCGACTGGCCGCACGCCTACACGCGCGAGCAGGCCGCCTTCCCGGTGCCGGGCCTGCGGCGGCAGAAATACTGGTCGCCGGTGGGCCGCGTCGACAACGTCTGGGGTGACCGCAATCTCAGCTGCAGCTGCCCGCCGATGAGTGCCTACGCTGCCGGTTGATTGACGGGTGGCGCAGATGCGCCTGCCTCAAAGCGCGGCGTGCAGTACCGACGGCCCCGGCGCCCTCGTCCACCCAGCTTGCTGCACGCTGCGCCGCTGGCCGTCCGGCGGCATGCCGGCGCGGCGCAGCAGGACCGGCCACTGCCACTCGCCGCCTTCGTCTTCGTGGCCGCGCTCTTCACCGCGGCGGCCGACGCCACTGAGCGTGCGGCCATCGCCGTGCAGCGTCAGCGCGTAGCAGGCGCCGTCGGCCAGCGCCAGCTGCAATACGCCGTCCACGACTTGCCACTGGCCGCCAGGCGCGCCCGCTTGCAGCAACGTGCCGCCGGCACCCAGCACCAGCGTCGCGTTGCCAGCGCCGAACTCCCAGCGCGTGCCTTCGAAGCCGAAGTCACGTGTTGCCGCGGTCGGCTCGACGCGCACGAAACCGTCCTGCACCGGCTGCAGCAGCCGGTGCGGCGGGATCGCCAGCCGCGACGGCGTCCCGATGCCGGCAGCGCCGCTGCGCGTGACCAGCCGCGTCAGGCCCGGATGGCGCAGCACGGCCGGGAACTGCTGCTCGACGTACTCGCCGGCGCCGAGCGGCCGGGTGCTGAACCTGACGGTCAGCGCCTGGCGCTGCTCGGCGATGACGATCACCTGGACGGCGTCGCCGCTGGGGTAGACGATGAGGCCGCGTCCGACGCCGTCGCGCGCCACCTGGGTCAGCAGGTTGCGCCGCCAGGCGGTCTTCAGGTCGACCGGCACGCCCACCGGCACGACCAAGCCGTGCATCGTCTCCACCGGCCAGATCGGGAAGCCTTCGCTGCTCAAGGGCACGCAGGTCCAGTGGCTGCCAGCGGCCAACAGGACGGCGGCGGCCGCGGGGTCGCCGAGCTGGGTCGCGTGTGTCGGGTCGGTGGCGCGCTCGGTCAGCGCGCCGGCAAGGAAGGACCGCACCTGGCCTTCGTCGACCGCAGGGCCGACGCACTGCCGCATCTCATCGGCCACGGTCTGGCGCAGCAGCGGCCGCAGGTCGTAGGCGTCGGGCACCCAGGGTGGGCCGGCGGCTGCGCACGGGCTGAGGGCCAGCACGCAGGCCGTCCAGACGGCCTGGGCGGCCCGGCGGTGCAGGGGCAGAGTGGACATGCGCATGGCGAATCTCCCCGCGTGAGGCGCAGACTTCCCGGTTGGCGGAACTTTCGGTCGCGGTCCGTAGCGTGCGCGACGCAGCGCGCGCCGATGGCGCGAAAAGACCGGCGATTGGCATCCAGTCCCGCGGCAAAAGTCCGTGCCCCCGAATGCGGCCGCGGCGCAGACAATCCGCGGCACTGCCGCCGCGTGCGGCCGGCCCACCCGAGGATCCGCCAACCATGGCCGTCTCCGTCTTCGACCTCTTCAAGATCGGCATCGGCCCGAGCAGCAGCCACACCGTGGGCCCGATGCGGGCGGCGCGGCTCTTTGCCCGCCACCTGCAGCACGACGGCCTGCTGGCGCGCACGGCGCGCGTGCAGAGCCACCTCTACGGCTCGCTGGGCGCCACTGGCAAGGGCCACGGCACCGACAAGGCGGTGCTGCTGGGTCTGTCGGGCCACGAGCCCGACACGGTGGATGTCGATGCCATCCCTGCGCTGCTGGGGGCGATGCGCAAGAGCGCGTCGCTGCAGTTGCTGGGCAGCCACCCGGTGGCGTTTTCGGAAAAGGACGACCTCAAGTTCTACCGCCGCGAGACGCTGCCGCTGCACGCCAACGGCATGCGCTTCATCGCCTTCGACGCCACCGGCGCTGAACTGTGCAACCGCGTCTGGTACTCGGTGGGCGGCGGCTTCGTGGTCAGCGAGGAGGTCGCCGCCGACGGCGCGCGGCAGAAGGTGATCGCGCCCGACACCACGGTGCTGCCGCACCCCTTCCACAGCGGCGATGAACTGCTCTTGCGTTGCCGCGACGTGGGCGGGTCGATCGCCGAGGTTATGCGCCGCAACGAAAGGCACTGGCGCAGCGACGCCGAGATCGACGCCGGCCTGCTGAAGATCTGGGCCGTGATGCAGGCCTGCGTCACGCGCGGCTGCGCCACCGACGGCGTGCTGCCCGGTGGCTTCAAGGTCAAGCGGCGCGCGGCGCCGCTGTACCGCGACTTGGTGGCCAACCCCGAGGCCACGCTGCGCGACCCGCTGCAGGTGATGGACTGGGTCAACCTGTACGCGCTGGCGGTGAACGAGGAAAACGCCGCCGGCGGCCGCGTCGTCACCGCACCGACCAACGGCGCCGCGGGCATCGTGCCGGCGGTGCTGCACTACTACGCCCGCTTCGTGCACCACTCCACCGACAAGGGCGTGGTCGACTTCCTGCTCACCGCCGCCGCCATCGGCCTGCTCTACAAGGAAAACGCCAGCATCAGCGGCGCCGAGGTCGGCTGCCAGGGCGAGGTCGGCGTGGCCTGCTCGATGGCCGCCGGCGCGCTGTGCGCGGTCATGGGTGGAACACCGGAGCAGGTGGAAAACGCCGCCGAAATCGGCATGGAGCACCACCTGGGGCTGACCTGCGACCCGGTCGGCGGCCTGGTGCAGATCCCGTGCATCGAGCGCAATGCCATCGCGTCGGTGAAGGCCATCAACGCTGCGCGCATGGCGCTGCGCGGCGACGGCACGCACTTCGTCAGCCTGGACAAGGTCATCAAGACGATGCGCGAGACCGGTGCCGACATGATGACCAAGTACAAGGAAACCGCGCGCGGCGGCTTGGCGGTGAATATCGTCGAGTGTTAGAGAGGCTCCGGCTGCGCGCCCTCAAGTCGGGCCACCAGTGGTCGATACGACCGGGGTGCCGGCACTGTGCGGGCGCATGGAACACGCCCCCCCCCGATGCCCGAAAGCCGCCCGCCGCCCCGCCTGAGCCTGCGCTTCGCTGCCATCGGCACGCTGGCCGGCCTGATGGTGCTGCTGCCACTGGGCGAGGTGCTGCGTTACCAGACCGACGAGATCCAGATGCTGATGGCCGAGCGCGCCTTGCTCGACCCGCTGGCGCACGCCGTCGGCGTGCAGCGCAGCCTGCTCGGCCACGGCGACGTGGCGGGCCGCGTGCTGGCCGGCCGACGCCAGCTGGAAGGCGAACGCCGCTTGCGTCAGCTCGAGGTCGACGCTGCCGTCCACGATCTCAAGGGCACCCTGTCGGCGGGCCTGTGGGACCGCGCGCTGGCCGAAGCCGACGACCTGGCGCACGACTGGCGCGAGCTGGCCGGGCGCATCCGGTCTGCCAAGGTGGACCTCGCCGGCAGCCACGAGGGCCATCGCCTGCTTGTCGAACAAGCCCTGCAGGTGATGGACCTGGTCTCTGCTCGCGCAGGTGCGGACCGCACCATCGCCGGGCTCGCCCCCGTGCCGGCCGGGCGCCTGCCGTCAGGGCAGATGCCGGCCGACACCGGCGCTCATCGCCGGGCGGCGCTCGAGGACGCTGAGGCCGTTCTGTCGGCCCGCAGCCTGCAACTCAACGCCCAGCTCGGCCGCGTGCAAGCAGCGCGCTCGCACCAGGTGGCGGGCCTGGCGTCGTTGCTGCTGGTGCTCGCTGCCGCCCTGGCGGTGCGGTGGCGCAGGCTGCAACAGACAGAGGCACCACCCGACGGCGACGGCGACCCCGGGCAGCGGCGCGGCCACGGCAGGCGCAGCACCGACGCGCCGCGCCAGCGCGACGCGGCGCGCGGCCTCATCGAACAGCTGCGGCTGGCCGCGCCCGACACGGCCAGCCGTTCGCAACCGACGCTGCCGCCGCGTGTGTGATCGAGCGCCGGCCAGGCGGCGACTGAAGCGCTACTCGCGGTCCGCCGGCATCGGCAACGGCCCGGCCGCGCTGCCCGCCACGGCATCGGCCGCCGGCGCGGCCTTGACCTTGCGGCCCCTTGCCAGGTAGCTGTACAGCACCGGCACCACCACCAGCGTCAGCAGCGTGCTCGTGAGCACGCCGCCGATGATCGCGCGGCCCATCGGCGCCTGGATCTCGCCGCCTTGGTTGAAGGCCAGCGCCAGCGGCAGCATGCCGAAGACCATCGCCATCGTCGTCATGATGATCGGCCGCATGCGGATCAAACCGGCCTGCAGCAGCGCGTC
>JAYUPN010000218.1:0-3547 GCA_043760065.1 Rubrivivax sp. | reverse complement strand
GCCACCACGGTGGCCAGCACCACGGTGTCGTCCATGCTGACCATGACGGCACCGCTGGACTGGCGCGCGACTTCGCCGGTTTCCAGCGTGACGGTGTGCTGGCCCCATTGGAAGGTCTTGGTGATCTTGTTGAACATGCTCATGCGATGTCTTCCTCAGAAGTGGGTGGGCAGCGTCATGCCATTCCAGTGAAGCCCGTGCCCTGTTGCAGGGGGTTGGCGCCGTTGGAATGACACAGCAAATGCGGCCCGTGGTTGGTGGAGTGCTGAAGCGCGACGGGCCGCTGCACCGCAGCGGCCCCAAGGCAGAAACTTACTTGCGCAGACCCAGCTTGGCGATCAGCGCGGTGTAGCGGTCGGCGTCCTTGGCCTTGAGGTAGGACAGCAGGCGCTTGCGCGCGTTGACCATCTTCAGCAGGCCGCGGCGGCCGTGGTGGTCCTTGGCGTGCAGCTTGAAGTGCGGCGTCAGTTCATTGATGCGCGTGGTGAGCAGCGCAACCTGGACTTCGGGGCTGCCGGTGTCGGCGGGGCCGCGACCGTGGGTCTTGACGATCTCGGCGGTGGTGGCAGTTGCCAGGGGCATGGGATTTCCTTGGATCTTGGAAACCGCCCCGCGCAGGCAAGGCCGATGGGGGCCGCTGCGTCGCGAGGGTTTCCGGGTTTACTTGCGGACGTCAGTGAAACCGACCGACGCCGTGCTGGTTCTCAGCCCCTTGCGGAGTCGAGAGCCGGCGATTATAGCCCGAGCGCGCCGGCCAGCCGGTGCAAACCCTGATCCAGGCGCGCTGGGTCGTGCGAGGCGAAGCACCAGCGCAGCCAGCCCTCGCCTTCGTGCCCGAAGGCCGCGCCGGGCGCCAGGCCCAGGCCGTGGCGCGCCACCAGGCGCTGCGCCAGCGCCAGCGAGTCCTCTTCGCCTTCGATGCGGAAGAAGGCGTAGAGGCCGCCCGGCGGGCTGGCCACCGTGACCCGCGGCAGCGTCTGCAGGCCCGCCACCAGGCGGTCGCGGCAGGCCTTCAGGTCGGCCACGATGCGCGGCACCAGCGTGTCGGCCATCGTCAGCGCCGCCAGCGCGCCGCGCTGCACGAAGACCGGCGCGCAGGAGCTGTTGAACTCCAGCAGCTTGCCGGCAGCGTCCAGGGGCCCGGCCCCGGCCGCCGATGTCGGCAACACCATCCAGCCCAGGCGCCAGCCCGTCATCAGGAAGCTCTTGCTGAAACTCTGCGCGACGAGCAGCCGGTCGTCGGGCAGCGCCACGTCCAGGAAGCTCGGCGCGCAGCGTGCGGGGCCGAAGTAGATGCGCTCGTAGACTTCGTCGGCGACGATCCAGGTGCCGGTGCGGCGGCAGTGCGCCAGCATCGCCTGCTGCTCGGCGCGGCTGAGGGTCCAGCCCGTGGGGTTGTTCGGCGCGTTGACGAGCAGCACGCGGGTGCGATCGGTGACCTGCGACAGCAGTTCTTCCAGGTCGAGCTGCCACAGCCCGCCTCGGGGACGCAGCGGCACGCGCCGGACCTGCGCGCCCAGGATCGCCGGCTGCGCCGTCAGGTTGGGCCACACCGGCACCACGGCCACCACCTCGTCGCCGGCGCCGGCCAGCATCTGCATCGCCAGCATCAGCGCGGTGACGCCCGATGAGGTGACCGCCACGCGGTCGGCGTCGATGGCGCCGTGCAGTCCGCTGGCGTAGCCGGCGATGGCCTGGCGCAACTCGGGCAGGCCCAGGTTGTGCGAATAGAAGGTCTCGCCGCGCAGCAGCGAGTCGGCGGCGGCGCGGCGGATCGGCTCCGGCGTGACCTCGTCGCTTTCGCCGAACCAGAACGCCAGCACGTCGCTGCGGCCCAGCGCGGCGTTGGCGACTTCGCGGATCTTGCTGCCCGGCAGGTCCTGGATGGCTTGGCGCATGGTGCGGCTGTCCGGCGATGGAGGGTGGGGTGGGCGGTGGTGTAGCTTCAGTCGATCGGCCGCGTCATGCGGCAGCCGTGCGGCTGCGCCACCGCGGCCGGGTCGAGCCGCCGCAACGTGCGAAAGCCGAAGCCCGAGCCCTCGACGTCGTGCACCACGCCGGGGCTGCCGGCGCGCTCCATCTGGCTCACCACCAGCGGCTGCTGCAACTGGTGGTCGGCGGCGCGCATCGTCGCCGGGTGCCAGGCCGCCATCGAGGTGCCCTGCGAGGTCGCGCCTTCGAGCGCGCGCGCCACGGCTACGGCGTCGGTGCTGCCGGCGCGTTCGATGGCCGCTGCCAGCATCTCCACCAGCAGCTGGATGCGCACGTGCACGTAGTCGTCCTGCGGCTGCGCAAAACGCTGGCGGAAGGCGGCGTAGAAGGCGTCCGAGGCTTCGCCGCCGACGTTGGGGTGCCACTCGGCCACCGCCACGACGCGGCCGATGCCGGCTTCGCCAATGGCCGCCGGTGCGCCCAGCGCGTTGCCGTAGAAGGTGTAGAGCCGGGCGTCGCTGCCGACCTCGCGCAGCGCGCGCACCAGCAGCGTCAGGTCGTTGCCCCAGTTGCCGGTGAGCACCGCGTTCGCGCCGCTGGCCTTGATCTTGGCCGCGTAGGGCAGGAAGTCGCGCACCTTGCCCAAGGGGTGCAGCTCGTGGCCGACGATCTGCACGTCGGGCCGCTTGGCTTCGACCATCACACGCGCCTGCTTCAGCACATGCTGCCCGAAGCTGTAGTCCTGGCCGATGAGGTACAGGCGCTGCACGGCGCGGTCGTCGCGCAGCACGTCGCTCAGCGCCGCCAGCCGCATGTCGGCGTGGGCGTCGAAGCGGAAGTGCCAGAAGCTGCAGCGCTCGTTGGTCAGCGCAGGATCGACCGCCGAGTAGTTGAGGAACAGCGAGCGCCGCTGCGGTTCGCGCTCGTTGTGCTTGTCCAGCGCGTCGATGATCGCCGCCGCGGTCGCCGAGCTGTTGCCCTGCAGGATGAAGCCGAAACGCTGGTCGAGCGCGCCGCGCAGCGTGGCCAGCGCTTCCTCGGTGCTGCCCTTGCTGTCGAAGCGCTGCAGCGCCAGCGGCCGCAAGGCGCCGCCCACGCGCACGCCGCCGCGGCGGTTGACGCGTTCGGTGGCCAGCAGCAGGTTGCGGAACACCGCCTCGCCCGCATTCGCAAAGGGGCCGGACAGGCCCTCGATGAGGGCCAGCCGGATCGGCTCGGCAGCGGCCTGCGCGTGCAGCCGGGTCGCGGCCAGGGCCAGCGGCAGCGCCAGCAAGGCGCGTCGTTCTTGATTCATGTCAATGGGACAAGGCTTGAAAAGGCAGGTGCCGAACGCATCTCTTCGGCATGGGTGCTGCAGGGGTGCGGCACCCAACCTCCGATTGTAGGAGTGCACCCTGTTCATCGTTCCATTCAGCGCGCCCGGCTCGACCATGGCGTGCTGACGCTGACGCTGCCCAAGCGCGGCAGCCGCGCTGCGGCCCGCATCAACGTCAACTGAGCCCGCACACCGAAGCCCGCAAGGGCTTGCATGGCTGGCGAGGGCCCGAACGCAACTTCACGCGTTCGGGCTGACGTCACCCAGTTCCGCCAGCGGCCAGCGCGGCCGCACGTCGAA
>JAYUPN010000217.1:0-30747 GCA_043760065.1 Rubrivivax sp. | reverse complement strand
ACAGCGGCGGCATCGAGCGCGTGCTGGTCTGAGCACCACGGACGCCTTCAGCCCCGATCACAGCATGGGCGAGGGGAGGGCTAAACTTCGGGCTCTCGTGCACTTTGGACACCGACGCAGCCCATGGCCGGCCTTGACCGCAACACCCCGCAGCCCACTGCGCTGACCGTCCACCAAGCCTCGCGCGTGCTGGAGGTGGCCTTCGACGACGGCGCCGCATTCCGCATCCCTTTCGAGCTGATGCGCGTGTATTCACCGTCGGCCGAGGTGCAGGGCCACGGCCCGGGCCAGGAGGTCTTGCAGACGGGCAAGCGCCAGGTCGGCATCGACGAGCTCAGCGCCGTCGGCCACTACGCCGTGCAGCCGCGTTTCTCGGACGGCCACGACACCGGCATCTTCTCGTGGGACTACCTCTACAAGCTCGGCCGCGACCAGGCCGAGCTGTGGCAGCGCTACGAAGAACGGCTGGCCGCCGCTGGCGTGGACCGCGACGCGCCGATGCAATCCGCTGCTGCCGCCGGCGGCGGCAGCGCCTGCAGCAGCCACTGAGCGGCACCATGGCGCAGACCCACTTCGGCTACCAGGACGTCGACGAAGCCGAGAAGGCCCGCCGCGTGCGCGGTGTCTTCGACTCGGTGGCTTCGCGCTACGACATCATGAACGACGTGCTGTCGCTGGGCCTGCACCGGTCCTGGAAGGCGTACACGGTGGCGGTGGCCGACGTGCAGCCGGGCATGAAGCTGCTGGACATCGCCGGTGGCACCGGCGACCTGGCGCGCGCCTTCGCGCGCCGCGCCGGCGCCACCGGCCATGTCGTGCTGACCGACATCAACGAGTCGATGCTGCGCACCGGCCGCGACCGGCTGATGGACGAAGGCCTGGTCGTGCCCACGGCGGCCTGCGACGCCGAGCACCTGCCGTTCCGCGATGGTTCTGCCGACGGTGGCTTCGACCTCGTCAGCGTCGCCTTCGGCCTGCGCAACATGACGCACAAGGAAGCCGCGCTCGCCGAGATGGCGCGCGTGCTGCGACCGGGCGGCCGCTTGCTGGTGCTGGAGTTCTCCAAGCCGGCGCCGCTGCTGCAGAAGCCCTACGACTGGTACTCGTTCACCTTCATGCCGCTGATGGGCCGGCTCATCGCGGGTGACGCCGAGAGCTACCGCTACCTGGCGGAGAGCATCCGCATGCACCCCGACCAGGCCACGCTCAAGGCCATGATGCAAGGCTCGGGCTTCGCGCACGTGGACGTGCACAACCTGGCGGGGGGCATCGTGGCGCTGCACGTGGGCGTCAAGTGCTGAATCGCCTGGCCCGCCTGCGGCGCGCGGCCGCGCGACTGCGTCCGGCGCGCAGCGCCGCGGCCGACCGCGAGCAAGCCTTTCTGCTCGTCGCGCGCCAGAGTTTCGTGCAGCTGCAGGCCGCCTGGGACCGCGCCGACCTGCCGGCGCTGGGCCTGATGACGACTGCGCCGCTGCTGGACGAACTGCGCCAGCAGTTGCTGCTGCGCGGTCCCGGCCCCAACCAGACCGAGGTGCTCGAACTGCAGGCACGGCTGGTGACGATCGAGGACATGCGCGACGCCAGCGTGGCCAGCGTCGAGTTCTCGGGCTGGATCCGCGAGCAGGCCGACGACCAGGCCGCGCCGTTTCGCGAGCTCTGGCTGCTGGCCGATGTCAAGTCCGCCGGCTGCGGCTGGAAGCTGGCGCGGGTGCAGTCGCTGTCCTGAGCCGGCCGGGCCGGTGAGGGTCGGGCAAGGCCGGGTCGAAGCGACCCTTTTGCTTGCAAGAAGTCACTTTCCCACACCCAGTCTGAGGGGGGCCAGGGCCCCGGCGTGCGGCGGCCCGGCGCAGAGGCTGCGGTTACACTGCACCGCTTCATGCGCGCTGGGTTGCGCCCTGCTGTGGGGCGTGAATCGGGCAGGGTGCACAGACACTCCACGGGATGCTGCTTCGCACGCCCGACGCTCTCCCTAGCCGAACCGACAGGACCCTCACATGATCCCGACGATGCAAGAAGTCTCCACCCTGGCAAGGCGCTGGTTGCCGCTGGCAGCCATCGCCACGGCGCTCGTGCTGGTGGGCTGCGGCGAGAAGAAGGACAAGGCCGCCAGCCAGACGGCGGCCAAGGTGAACAAGGACGAGGTCACGGTCCACCAGATCAACTTCGTGCTGCAGCAGCAGCGCAACCTGCGTCCGGAACAGGCCGACGCCGCCAGCAAGCAGATCCTGGAGCGCCTGATCGAGCAGCAACTGGCGCTGCAGAAGGCCGACGAGCAGAAGATCGACCGCGACCCGCGCGTGGTGCAGCAGCTCGAGGCCGCGCGGCGCGAGATCGTGGCCCGCGCCTATCTCGACAAGGTCGGTGAAGCGGCGCCCAAGCCGACGGCCGAGGAAATCAAGAAGTACTACGACGAGAAGCCCGCGCTGTTCCGCGATCGGCGCATCTACAGCATCCAGGAGATCTCGATCGAGGCCAAGCCCGAGCAGATCCCCGAGCTGCGCGAGAAGCTGGCAGCGGCCAAGAACGTCAACGACTTCGTCGACTACCTCAAGGCCAGCGGCCTGCGTTTCGCGGGCAACCAGGCGGTTCGCGCCGCCGAGCATCTGCCCTTCAACACGCTGGACGCGATGTCGAAGCTGAAGGACGGGCAGGCCGTCGTGGTGCCGGCGGCCAACGGCATGCAGGTGGTGGTGCTGGCCAGCTCGCGCAGCCAGCCGGTGACCGAAGAGCAGTCCCGGCCCGCCATCGAGCAGTTCCTGCTCAACGAGCGCAAGCGCAAGCTCGTCGAGGACGACATCAAGGCCCTGCGCGCCGCGGCCAAGATCGAGTACGTGGGCAAGTTTGCCGAAGGTGCTGCTTCCGCCCCCGCCGCCCCCGCCGCGCCCAACGCGCCGAACGCGCAGCCAGCCGCCGCGACGCCACCGCCAGCCACCGCCCCGGCGGCGCCGGCAGCCAGTGGCGCACTCAGCCCGAGCGATATCAGCAAGGGCATGGGCCTGAAGTGATGATCTCCGTGGTGTCCTTGCCCGCCGCGCTGCTGGCGCTCGCGCTGCTGTGCGCGTCTGCAGCCCAGGCGCAGCGGCCCGCGCAGGCCGCACCGGCAGCGCCGGCAGCGCCGGCTGTGGCGCCGCCGGCCGAGTACCGCCTGGGCACCGGCGACGTGATCCGCATCGCGGTGTTCCAGAACGCCGACCTGACACTGGAGACGCGCATCACCGAAGCCGGCGTCGTGTCCTACCCCTTGCTGGGCGTGGTGCGCCTGGGCGGGCTGAGCGTCACCGAAGCCGAAAAGCACATCGCCGACGGCCTGCGCAACGGCAACTTCGTCAAGAACCCGCAGGTCACGCTGGTCGTGCTGCAGGTGCGCGGCAGCCAGGTCAGCGTGCTCGGTCAGGTCAACCGGCCGGGCCGCTATCCGCTGGAGATCGCCGAGATGCGGCTGACCGAGGTGCTGGCGCTCGCCGGCGGCGCATCGGCCGGCGGCTCCGACGTGCTCATCGTCACCGGCACGCGGAGCGGTCAGCCCTTCCGTCAGGAGGTCGACCTGCCGACGCTGTTTGCACCGGGCGGCGCGGCCAAGGACTTCATCGTCCTCAACGGCGACACGGTGTGGGTCGAGCGCCAGCCGCTGGTCTACATCTACGGCGAGGTGCAGCGCCCCGGCGCCATGCGGCTGGAGCGCGACATGACCCTGCTGCAGGCCTTGGCCACCGGCGGCGGCCTCACCCAGCGCGGCACCGACAAGGGCATCCGCGTGCACCGCAAGGGCGCCGACGGCAAGGTGCAGATCCTCGAGCCTGTCATGACCGACACGCTGCGCGAAGGTGATGTCGTGTTCGTGCGCGAGAGCCTGTTCTGAAGGGGGGAAACGGATGACGTTCGGGCAGTTCCTTTCGATCCTTCGCGCACGCTGGCTGGTTGCCGCGCTGCTGTTCGGGATCACGGTCTTGACGACCCTGGCCGTGAGTCTGATGTTGCCCAAGAGCTACCGGGCCACGGCCTCGGTGCTGGTCGACTTCAAGCCCGACCCGATCAGCGCCGCGTTCTACGGCGGCGCGCCGCCGGCGGTGATGGCCACGCAGTCCGACGTCATCAAGAGCGACCGCGTCGCGTTGCGCGTCGTGCGCAACCTCAAGCTCGCCGACAGCCCGCAGGTGCGCGCGCAGTGGCAGCAGGAGACCAAGGGCGAAGGCACCATCGAGCAGTGGCTCGTCGACCTCTTCCAGCGCAGCATGGACGTGCTGCCGTCGCGCGAGAGCAGCGTCATCACCATCGCCTACCGGGCGCAGGACCCGCGCTTCGCCGCCGGGCTGGCCAATGCCTTCGCGCAGGCTTACATCGAGACGACGCTGGAGCTGCGCGTCGACCCGGCGCGCCAGTACGCCGGCTTCTTCGATGTGCGGGCCAAGGAGGCCCGCGACGCGCTGGAGAAGGCGCAGAGCCGCCTGTCGGCCTTCCAGAAGGACAACAGCATCATCGCCACCGACGAGCGCTTCGACGTCGAGAACGCCCGCCTCAACGAACTGTCGTCGCAGTTCACGGCGCTGCAGGCGATCTCGGCCGAGTCCTCGAGCCGCCAGACGCAGGCGCAGGGCAGCAGCGCCGACCGCATCGCCGAGGTGCTGAACAACCCCATCATCGGGCAGCTGAAGGCGGAAATCAGCCGCGGCGAGGCCAACCTGCAGCAGATCGGAACCCGCCTCGGCGACAACCACCCGCAGGTCCAGGAGGCGCAGGCCAGCCTGGCCGAGCTCAAGCAGCGGCTGCTGGCCGAGACCGCCAAGGTCACCGGCGGCGTCACGGTGTCCAACACCATCAACCGCCAGCGCCAGGCCGAGGTTCGTGGCTCGCTCGAAGCGCAGCGCCAGAAGGTGCTGAAGATGAAGGCCGTGCGCGACGAAGGCACGGTCATCCAGCGCGACGTCGAGAACGCGCAGCGCGCCTACGACGCGATCTTCGCGCGCCTGAACCAGACCAGCCTGGAGAGCCAGACGACGCAGAGCAACGTCAACCTGCTGACGCAGGCCGCGCCTCCGATCGAGCCCGCGTTTCCCAAGATCTGGCTGAACATGCTGCTGTCGGTCCTGGTGGGCGCCTTGCTCGCGATCGGCGTGACGCTGCTGCTCGAACTGCGCGACCGGCGCGTGCGCTCGCTCGACGACGCGGTGGCCGCGCTCGGCCTGCCCGTCATCGGCGTGTTGCCCCGCCCGGGTCTGAAACGGCTGGGCGCCCGTGCTGCCCTGCCGATGCGCCAGCGGCTGCTGGTGCCGCAGTCCGCGGTGAAGGAAAGCTGATGGCCAAGTTCAGGGACCCCGCACCGGAACGCGCCGACGGTGTCGTCGAAGCGGACGCGGACGCGGTCGAGACCGTCCCGGCGCCGGCCACGGCGGGCGGCAGCGACGACCTGGCGGTGCACGACCGCTCGATCGGCGACATCATCCGCGAGCTGCGCAACCTGTCGGCCGCGCAGGTCGAGGCGGTGCTGGCCTACCAGCGCCAGCATGGGGTGCGCTTCGGCGAGGCCGCGGTGGCGCTCAAGCTGGTGAGCCAGGACGACGTGCTGTTTGCGCTGTCGCAGCAGTTCCACTACCCGTATGCGCCGGAGTCGCAGCGCAAGGCCAACCCGGAACTGGTGGCGCTCAACCAGCCGTTCTCGGTCCAGGCCGAGGCCTTCCGCGCCCTGCGCAGCCAGGTCATCATGCGCGTCTGGGCCGAGCAGCAGCCGCGCGGCGCACTGGCCGTGATCAGCGCCGACCGCGGCGACGGCAGGACCTTCTTCGCCGCCAACCTGGCCGTCACGCTGGCGCAGCTCGGCGGCGGCCGCACGCTGCTCGTCGACGCCGACCTGCGGGGTCCGCGCCAGCACCAGATGTTCAAGCTCGACAACCGCAGCGGGCTGTCGGGCATCCTGTCGGGCCGTTCCGACAAGGACACCCTCCAGCAGGTCGCCAGCGTGCCGAGCCTGTTCGTGCTGCCCGCCGGCACGACGCCGCCCAATCCGCTGGAGCTGGTCGAGCGGCCGGCCTTCGGCCTCTTGATCCGCGAGCTGGCTTCCAAGTTCGACCACGTCGTGGTCGACACGCCGGCTGCCGGCCTGGGCGCCGACGCTTCGGTGATCTCGGCGCGCTGCGGTGCTGCGCTGATCATGGCGCGCAAGGACGAATCAAGGGTGCGCTCGCTGCAGGACCTGATGGCGTCGCTGGCGGGCACTTCGGCACGCGTGGCCGGCGTGGTGGTCAACGAGTTCTAGGCGCCTGCACGACGATGGTCGCCGTGTTGCCGCCCCGACAGGACCCTGCCGCCCCGGCCGACGGCCGCGGGCCGCTGGTGCCTCCGGCGCCGGACTGGGTCGCGCTGGGCCTGCTGCTGGCAGGCTTCTGCCTGCTCTACGTGCCCACCTACGCGGAACTGGCCCGCACGATCTGGGCTTCGGACGAACAAGGGCACGGACCGATCATCCTGGCCGTCAGCGCCTGGCTGCTGTGGGGGCATCGGCAGCGCGTGGCCGCACTGCCGCCGCGTCCGGTGCCGTGGATCGGCTGGCCGCTGCTGGTGGCGGCGCTGCTGATGTTCGCGATCGGCATCAGCCAGCACATCATCTCGTTCCAGACCGCCTCGCAGATCGTCGTGCTGGCGGCGCTGATTCTGATCTTCCGCGGCACGCAGGCGCTGCGCGTGGTCTGGTTCCCGCTCTTCTTCATGCTCTTCATGATCCCGCTGCCCGAGGCGCTGGTGGCGGCCGTGACGGCGCCGCTGAAGGCGGCGGTCTCGGCGGTGGCGAGCAACCTGCTGTACCTGGTCGGCTACCCGGTGGGCCGCTCGGGCGTGATGCTCACCGTCGGGCCGTACCAGCTCATGGTGGCCGACGCCTGCGCCGGCCTGAACAGCATGTTCACGCTCGAAGCCCTGGGCATGCTCTACATGAACCTGATGAAGTACACCAGCGCGCGCCGCAACGTGGCGCTGGCGGTGCTGCTGATCCCGATCGCGTTCTGCGCCAACATCGTGCGCGTCATGATCCTGGTGCTGGTGACCTACCACTTTGGCGACGAGGCCGGTCAGGGCTTCGTGCACGACTTCGCGGGCCTGGTGCTGTTCATGGTCGCGCTGCTGATGATGCTGGTGGCCGACCGGCTGCTCGGCCTGGTGATGCCGGCCCACCGCGCGGCGACGCCGTGACGCTCGTTCGCATCAAGGCGCTGGCCGCGCTGCTGCTGATGGCGGCGGCCTTCCTGCTCGGCCAGGCCTGGCGCCCGACCAAGCACCTGTCCGACTCGCAGGTCAAGGTCGACCTCGAGCAGATGTTCCCCAAGTCCTTCGGCGACTGGGTCGTGGACACCCGGCAGCCGGTGCAGCTGGTGTCGCCCGACACCCAGGCGCTGCTGGACAAGCTCTACAACCAGCTGCTCAGCCGCGGTTACGTCAACCAGCGCGACGGCAGCCGCATCATGCTGTCGGTGGCCTACGGCGGCGACCAGAGCGACGGCACACGCGCGCACCGGCCCGAGGTGTGCTACCCGGCGCAAGGTTTCGAGGTCGTCGCCAACCGCGAGTCGCGCCTGCAGACGGCGGCGCAATCGATCCGCGTGCGCCAGCTCGTGGCGCGGCTGGGCGGTCGCACCGAGCCCATCAGCTACTGGGTCACGGTGGGCGACCGCATCGCGCTCGGGCCCGGCGAGCAGAAGCTGGCTCAGCTGCGCTACGGCTTCAGCGGCCTCATCGCCGATGGCCTGCTGGTGCGCATCTCCAACATCGACCGCGACGTCGAGAAGTCCTACCTGCTGCACCAGCGCTTCTTCGACGAGATGTCGCGCGCGATGGCGCCGCCGGTGCTGGCCCGGGTCATCGGCGTTCCGGGCGGCTGAGCCTTCCGCGCCCCCCGGCTCCCGTGAACCGCTGGCCATGTGCCCATCCACTTGCGTGTCGACACGGCGGCGTCCTGATGGGGGCAGCACCTGATGGGCCGCCGCGCGGTGCTGCTGTCGAACACGGCCTGGAACGTGATGGGGCAGTTGCTGCCCCTGGTCGTCGGCGTGCTGACGATGCCGCTGCTGATCGCGCTGGTGGGGCTGGAGCGGTTCGGCTTCATCACGCTGGTGTGGGTGCTGGTGGGATACGCCAGCATCTTCGACTTCGGCATCGCTCGCGCGTTGATCCGCACCGTGGCCGCGCATCTGGCCACCGGCGACCACCCGCGCGCCGCGGCCAGCGCCCATGCGGGCCTGTTCTTCCTGACGCTGTTCGGCATCGCGCTGGCGGCCCTGATGGCGCCGGCCAGCGTCTGGCTCGTGACGTCGATGCTCAAGCTGCCGGCGGACCTGGTGGCCGAAGCGGTGCCGGCGATGATGCTGCTGGCGCTGTCGTTGCCTTTCGTGATGCTGAGCACCGGCTTCGGCGGCGTCATCAGCGCCCACCAGCGTTTCAAGGCGCTCGGCCTGATCCGCATCGTGCTGGGCGTGGCCAGCTACCTGGGCCCCGTGCTGGTGGCGGCGCTGCTGTCGCCGCGACTGGACGCCGTGGTCGCCGTGGTTTTGCTGGTGCGCGTGCTCGGCACCGGCTTGCACGCCTGGGTCTGCGCGCGCCAGTGTGGCTGGCGCCCGCAGCTCGCCTGGCCGGCGCCCGAAGCGGCGCGCGAGCTCTTTTCGCTGGGCGGATGGATCGCCGTGTCCAACGTCCTGAGCCCGCTGCTGAGTTACCTCGACCGTCTGCTGCTGGCCGCGCTGGTGCCGATGCGATCCGTCGCCAGCTACGCGATGCCGTACGACGTGCTGAGCAAGACCTTGATCGTGCCGTCCTCGATCATGGCGGCGCTGTTTCCGCTGGCCTCGGCGCTGAGCCGGGGTTCGGAGGCGGCGCAGCACATGCTGGGCGAGTCTTTGCGCATGCTGTTCCTGTCGATGGTGCCGCTGGTCTTCGTCCTGGCCGTCTTCGCGCGGCCGGGCCTCGAGAGCTGGCTCGGCCTGGCGATTGCCGAGCAGGGCGCGCCGGTGATGCGCATCCTGGCCGTCGGCGTGCTGCTCAACGCGCTGGCGCAGGGGCCGGCGACGCTGATCCAGGCCGCCGGCGAGCCGCGCTGGATGGCCAAGCTCCACCTCGCCGAGCTGCCGCTGTTCATCGCCGTGCTGTGGCTGTTGACGCTGCACTACGGTGTCATCGGCACGGCAGTCGCTTCCTCGCTGCGCAGCGGGCTGGATGCGGCCGTCGTGTACGGCATCGCGCAGCGGCGCGTGGCGCAGGGCCGGCTGCCCTGGCGCGAGGCGCTGGTGCCGGCGCTGGTGGCCGCGTTGCTGCTGGCCCTGGGGGCCTGGCCCACGACCTGGCTGCAGGCGCTGGCGACCGGCGCCGCGGGCCTGGCGTTGTTTGCGCTCTACGGCTGGGCGCGCCTGCTGCGGCCGGCCGAGCGCCGCCGGCTGCTCGAGATCCGGCCCCTGGGCTTGCGGGCATGAGTGGCGCGGGCGGTCCACGATGACGACGCTGGCCTCGCGCATGCGGCGGCTGCCGCTGCCAACGCCGTCGATCGCCGGCGTGCGCCACGGGCTGGCGCGGCTCGGCTTCTGGCTGCTGCTGGTCTTCGTCGCGATCTTCCTCGGGCTCGTGTGCGCGTACCTGCCGTGGTGGCTGGTGTCGGGTGCGCTGACGGCGCTGGCCTATCCGGTGCTGCTGTGGTTTGCGCCCTGGGCGGGACTGGGCGTCTATTCCCTGGCGCTGATCGTGTCGCCGGACTTCAAGTACTCCGACGTGCTCACCGTCGCCAGCCTGGTCGTGGTCGGGCTGCGGCTGCTCAGCTCGAAGCAGAAGTTCGCGCTGCCGCGGGCACAGCTGTGGCCCTTCGTGCTGTTCATGAGCCTGGTGCTCGTGTCGCTGGCACTGGCGCTGGGCGTGTTCGGCAACACCGTGCCCTACATCTACCGCGACGGGCGCGCCTTCATGTACTGGCTGTGGCTGCCTGTGCTCTACGGCCTGGCGGTGCGCGAGGCTGCCGGGCCGGCCAAGCTGGCGCGCCTGGTGCTGTTCATGGCGATCTCGGTGTCGGTGATCGCGCTCGTCCAGTACACCTTCAACATCCAGATCGCGCGCGAAGGGCGTGTCGGCGGCCTGGAGACGCTGGGCGTCATCGAGAGCGACCTGACGCGGGTGCAGATGCAGGGCTACGCCTTCGTCATGGTCGGGCTGGCCTGGGCCCTGGTGTCGATGACCCAGAGCAGCAAACGGCTGCTGGTGACGCTGCCGCTGACGCTGCTGTTTGCGGCCGCGCTGTATGTCAACTTCGGCCGTGCGCTGTGGGCCTGGTCGCTCCTGGCGGTGCTGCTGTGCGGCGTGGTGCTGGGGCTGCGCCGCGCGGCGCTGCTGGGCAGCGTGCTGCTGGTGCTGGGCGCGATCGCGCTGTCGGCGCTGTACCTGGCGCGGCCTGCCGTCATCGAGTCGGCGGTGCACCGCATCAGCAGCCTCGCCGACGAAGGCGCGATCCGCACCTCGGGCGGCTGGCGTCGCCTCGAGAACGAAGCCTCGGCGGCGAAGATCGCGCGCTCGCCGGTGTTCGGCATCGGGCTGGGCGGCGAGTACCGGCCCTGGCTGTCGGAGATCCAGACTTTCTCCGAACACACACGTTATGTGCACAACGGCTATGTCTTCATCGCGCTCAAAGTCGGCATCCCGGCCTTGCTGGTGCTGATGTGGATGACCTTGTGGCCGTGGTGGTGCGCCTTCCGGCGTCGCCGGCAGGTGCAGGTGGGCCCGCGTGCGATGTGGACCGCCGTCGTTGCCAGCTGGCTGCCGGTGATGGGGCTGTCGTACACGCAGCCCGAGATCGTGACGCCGCAGACGGTGCTGCTGATGTGCATGGGTCTGGTCATCATGATCCACCGGCCCGCGGCACGGCCCGCAGCGGGCAGCCTGCCGCCCCGCGCCTGAGCCCATGGAGTCGGTGCACGGTTGCGCGGCCGTCGTCCTGAACTGGAACGGCTGGAGGGACACCCTGGCCTGCGTGCACAGCCTGCTGCAGGCGCGGCCGGCGCCCGGGCGCATCATCGTCTGCGACAACGGCTCGACCGACGGCTCGCTGTCTCGTCTGCAGGCCGGCCTGCGCGACGCTGTCGGCGCGGCGCTGCTGCACACCACCACGCGCAGCGCCGTGCTGGCCGGCTCCGACCAGGCCGCCGCGGTGGCAGGCGGTGTCTGGCTCGTCGACAACGCCGCCAACCTGGGCTACGCCGCGGGCAACAACGTCGGCCTGCGACTGGCCTTGCGCGACCCCGGCTGCAGCCACGTCTGGATCCTCAACAACGACACCGTGGTGGCTCCCGATGCGCTGGCGCAACTGCTGCACCGCATGGCGGCGCGGGCCGACATCGGTCTGTGCGGATCGACGCTGGTCTATCACCACGACCGCCAACTGGTGCAGGCATGCGGCGGTTCGGCCTACTCGCGCTGGAGCGGCCGCACGCGGCACCTGGGCGCACACAGCCAGCTCGCCGACGTGCCTGCGACAGCCGAGCCGGTGGAGGCCGAGATGGCGTGTGTCGTCGGCGCGGCGATGCTGGCGCGGCGGGAGTGGATCGAGGCCGCGGGCCTGCTCGCCGAGGACTACTTCCTGTACTTCGAGGAGATCGACTGGGCCACGCGTGCCGCGCGCTCGGGCCGGCGCCTCGGCCTGGGCTGGGCGCCCCTCAGCATCGTGTTGCACAAGGAGGGCGCCTCGGTGGGCACGGCGGCGAGCGGCGGCTCGGCGCTGTCGCTGTTCTACCTGTTCCGCAACCGGCTGCGCTTCGCGTTCCGCTTCCACCGGCCCTTCGTGCCCACCGTGCTGCTGTGCACGTTGTGGGACATCACCAAGCTCGCTGCGCGCTCGCGCTGGCCGCAGGCCGGGGCGGCCTTGCGCGGCACGCTGCAGCTGCCGCCGCCGCAGGCGGGCGTGCGGCCGTGAAGATCCTCGTCGTGCCGATGGAGCTGCCGCTGCCAGCCAGCAGCGGCGGACGCATCGACGTCTGGCGCCGGCTGCGCTACCTGCACGAGGACGGCCATCGCCTCGCGCTGCTGAGCTGGCACAACGTGGGCCGCGACGGCGCGCCCGCGGCGGCGACACTGCAAGAACTGTCCACCGTGTGCGACAGCGTGCAGCTGTTGTGGATCCGGCGCACGCCGTCGGAGAGCCTGCACCGCGTCGCGCAACTGGCCCGGCTGCCGTCGCACGCGGCGGTGCGCTGGATCACGCTGGACCGCCGCGCCGTGCTGGCCTGGGCGCAGGACTTCGCACCCGACGTGCTGTTGCTCGACGGTCTGTACGGCGCAGCCGCCGTGCGCTGGCTGTCGGCCTGCCTGGGTGTGCCGTGGGTCTACCGTGCGCACAATGTCGAACACGTCTACATGCGCCAGCAGCGCGCGCGCATGACGCGCTGGCCGGCGCGCCTGGCGCTGTCGGCCAACCTGGTGGGCCTGCGCCGGCTGGAAGAGCGCACGGTGCGCGACGCGGCGCGCGTCTTCGACATCTCGCTGACCGACGCGGCGCACTGGGCGGCGGCGGGTCATCGCCACGTGCAGTGGCTGCCGACGGTGGTGGATGCGGACTTCGCCGCCGGCCTGGCCGTGGCGTCGTCGCAGGCGCCGGCATGGGACGTCGCCTATTTCGGCAACCTGCACACGCCCAACAACGTCGAAGCCGTCGAGTGGCTGGTGCGGCAGGTGCTGCCGCTCGTGCGCGCGCCTGGGCTGCGTGTCGTGGTCGCCGGCTCGGCGCCGAGCGCCGCGGTGCGCGAGTGCGTCGCGACCGACCCGCGCATCACGCTGCTGGCCGACCCGCCGTCGATGCCTGCGGTGGTGGGCGCGGCGCGCGTGCTCGTCAATCCGCTGCAGGCGGGCAGCGGCGTCAACCTCAAGAGCGTCGAGATGCTGTTCACGCGCGCCCATCTGGTCAGCACACCGGCCGGCGTGCAGGGACTGCCGGCGCAGGCGTCGGCCTGCTTCACGCTGCACGCCGATGCAGCGGGTTTTGCGCAGGCCATCGCGCGCGCGCTGCAGGCGGGGCATGCAGCCGACGAGCCGCAGCGGCTGGCAGCCCGCGCGCCCTTCGCGCCGGCCGCTGCGGCGCGCCTCTTGCGCGACGGCCTCGAGGCCGTCGCCGGCCGGGAGCGCAGGTGAGCGGCGCGTCGATGCGGCGGCCGCGGGTGGGCGTGGACTTCCACGTCTGGGACGGCATCTTCCAGGGCTCGCGCAGCCACCTGCTGGGCCTGTACCGTGCCGCCATCGTGCAGGCGCCGGACATTCACTTCGTCTTCTTCCTCGACCGTACGCAGGTGCTGCGCGACGCGCATCCCGAGTTCGGCGCCGCCAACGTGCAGCTGGTGCACATGCCGCGCCGGCCGGCGCCCTGGCGGCTGGCGGTGCAGCTGCCCGTGCTGCGCCGGCGTCACGGCATCGACCTGCTGCACATGCAGTATCGGCTGCCGCTGCTGGGCGCCGGCGCGTGTGCCTGCACCATCCACGACGTGTTGTACGAGACCCATCCGCAGTTCTTCACGCCCTTCTTCGTCTGGCATTCGCGCCTGACCGGGCGCCGTGCGGCGCGGCGCGCGGCGCTGCTGTTCACCGTCAGCGAGTTCTCGCGCCAGGAGCTGGTTCGCCTGTACGGCGTGGCGGCGGAGCAGGTGGCGCTGACCTTCAACGGCGTCGACTTCGAGCGCTTCAAGCCCGGCCCGGAAGGCGCCGACCGCGTGCGCGCGCTCGGCCTCGAACCCGGCGGCTACCTGCTCACCTTGGGGCGGCTGGAGCCGCGCAAGAACCACCTCACGCTGCTGCAGGCCTACGCGCGGCTGGGCCCTGGCGCGCCGCCGCTGGTCATCGTGGGCCAGCGCGACTTTCGTTACGGCGCCGTGTTCGACGAGGTGCAGCGGCTGCAGTTGCACAGCCGCGTGCACCTGCTGGAACGTGTCGACGACGAGGCCCTGCCCGCGGTGCTGCGCCACGCCCGCCTCTTCGTCTACCCCGCCTGGGCCGAGGGATTCGGCATGCCGGTGGCCGAGGCGATGGCCAGCGGCGTGCCGGTGCTGACCGCCAACACGACCTCGCTGCCCGAAGTGGCGGGCCCCGGCGCGGTGCTCGTCGACCCCGGCTCCGCAGAAGCGCTGGCGCAGGCGATGGAGCGCCTGCTGCGCGACCCGGCCTTGCGCGAGCAGCTGGTGCACAGCGGTCTGCAGCACGTGCGGCGCTTCGACTGGCAGCGTTCGGCGCAAACCTTCGTCGAGTCGCTGCGGCACCACTTCAGAGGCCCTGCAGCATGAGTCGCCGATCGGCCCGTTCGCTGCTGCGCATCGTTGCCGCGCTGTGCTGCTTGTGGCTCACGCTGGCGGCGGCGCAGACCGTGCCGCCGCTGCAGCCGCGGCTGGGCGTCTTCTACTTCCCCGGCTGGAAGGAAGGCGCGCCGGGCCTGGCCTACCCGCGGCCGTGGGAGCCGATCAAGCGCTACCCCGAGCGCGAACCGCTTCTCGGCTGGTACGACGAAGGCCAGCTGCCGGTGATGGAACAGCACCTGGGCTGGATGGCCACGCACGGCCTGGACTACGTCGTCTTCGACTGGTACTGGGACGGCCGCCGGCCCGTGCTCGAACACGCACTGCAGGCCTACCTGCGCAGCCAGGGCAAGGCCCGCGTGCAGTACGCGGTGATGTGGGCCCACCACGGCGAGAAGGTGCTGCGCGAGTCCGAGATCCAGGCGCTGGCCGAGCACCTGGCGCGCGAGCACTTGCGGCGCCCGGAGTACCTCAAGGTCGACGGCCGCCCGGTGCTCTTCATGCTGGCACCGGAGATCCTGGACAGCAATGCGCACGCGCTCGGTGTGCCCCATGCGCGGCTGACCGGCCTGATCCAGGCTGCTGCGCAGGCCGCCGGGCTGCCCGGCGTGCTGTTGCTGGGCGGCGCCGGAGGGGGCGTCAACCCCGTCACGTCGAATGCCAGGCGCTGGGGCTACGGCGGCTACTTCGTCTACAACTACAGCGCCGGCATGGCCGGCACGCGGGGCCAGCCCCGCGGCACGCACAGCTACGCCGAACTCGACGAGATCTACCGCGAACACTGGACCTGGTTCATGAAGCACGCCGACATGCCCTACGTGGTGCCGATGACTTCGGGCTGGGACCGCCGACCGTGGGGCGGCAGCGCGGACCCGCGGCGCGATCTGTCGGTGTCCAGCGCCCTGCAGTTCACGCAGCACCTGCGAGCCGGCCACGAGGTCATCCGCAGCAACCCGGCGCGGACGCTGGGGCTGGGCGTGCTGTGCTGCTGGAACGAGTTCGGCGAAGGCTCGTACATCGAACCCACCCAGGGCCACGGCTTGCGCTACCTGCAGGCCGTGCGATCGGTCTTCGGGTCCCGGCCATGAGCGGCATCAACATCGGTTGCAGGATCTGCGGCAGCACCCGCGCGGCGGGCCATCACGTCGTGCGCGAGATGATGGTCGGCACGCGCGAGACCTTTGGCTACACCCAATGTGCCGACTGCCTGTGCCTGCAGATCAATGAGGTGCCGCAGGACCTGGCGCGGCACTACGCGGACGGCTACTACTCGTACGCGCCGGCGCAGACGCGGCGCAACCCCCTGAAGCGCTGGGCCGCCGCAGCGCGGCACCGCTACGCGCTGCACGGCAAGGACGTCGTGGGTTGGCTGATGTACAGGCGCGCTGCTGCCTACGCGATGCGCTCGCTGCGGCCTTTCGCGCTGCAGCCCGGGACGCGGGTGCTCGACGTCGGCTGCGGCGCCGGAGTGCTGATCCACGAGCTGGCCGAACTGGGCCATCACGCCGTGCTCGGCATCGACCCGTTCATCGAACAGGATCTGTCCTACGGCAACGGCGCGCGCGTGCTCCAGCGGGCCATCGATCAAGTGCAGGGCAGCTGGGACGTGGTCATGTTCCACCACTCCTTCGAGCATGTGCCCGACGCCGTGGCGACGTTGCGGCAGGCCCATGCGCTGCTGGCGCCGGGCGGACACTGCCTGCTGCGCGTGCCCACCGTCTCGTCGCACGCCTGGCAGCACTACGGCGTCGACTGGGTGCAGCTCGACGCACCGCGGCACCTCCACCTGCTGCACCGCCAGAGCGTGGCCCACCTCGCCGCCAGTACCGGCTTCGACCTCGTCGACGAGAGGGGGGACTCCGACGCCTTCCAGTTCTGGGGCAGCGAGCAGTACCGGCGCGACATTCCCTTGCGCAGCGAACGCTCCTACGCCGTCAACCCCGGCGCCGGCTTGTTCAGCGCCACCGAGATCGCCGACTTCGGGCGCCGGGCCCGGGCGCTGAATGCGCAAGGGCTGGGCGACCAGGCGGCCTTCTACCTGCGCAAGCCCGGACCATGACTTGCGCGCAGGAGGGTCTGAATCCGTGAATGCCGTCGAGGCCCTCAAGGGCGTGCTGTTTCGCAGCGAGCTGCTCACGGCGGCGTTGCGCCGGCTGCGCGTGCTCGTCCACTACGCGCGCGGCCGGCCGCACGAGGCGGACTTCCACTTCCTGCGCCACCCGGCGTTGAGCGCGGGACTGCTGCTCGACCTGGGCGCCAACATCGGCCAGTCGGCGTTGTCGGTGGCCGCCGTGCAGCCTGGTCTGGAGATCTTCTCGATCGAGGCCAACCCGGCGTGCGAATCGGGGCTGCGCACGGCCGCGGCGCTGCTGGGACGGCGCTTGCGCTTCCGCATCGTCGGCGTCGGTTCGGCGCGCGGCCAGCTCGACTTCCACGTCCCGGTGCGCTCGTCGCGCATGCTGCTCGAAGAAGGCACCTTCGATGCGGCGAGCCTGCAATCGGACAACTCCAGGGCGCGCCTCGGGCTGCTGGGGCGCGACTACCAGCTGAAGCAGCTCTCGGTGCCGCTGGTCACCGTCGACTCGTTGCAGCTGACGCCGCGCGTGGTGAAGATGGACCTGCAGGGGCTGGAGCTGGCGGCGCTCGAAGGCATGGTGCGGACGATCGACGACACGCATCCCGTCTTCATGATCGAGATCGGCGAACACCATGAGCAGATCGTGGCGTTCCTGGCCGCACGCGGTTACTCGCGCTGGCACTGGGATGGTCAGGCGCTGGCCGCCGGGGTGCGCGCCGACACGCTCAACGCGATCTTCATCCACGGCGGCGACCCGCTGCTGCCTGCGCCATGAACGACCTGCCGCCAGCGGCCGCCGAGGGCGTGCGCAACGGCTTGGGCAATGGCGTCTACAAGACCGTGCGCATTCTCGGCACCCACGGCGTGCCGGCCGCCTATGGGGGCTTCGAAACCGCGGCCGAGAACATCGCGCTCTTCCTCGTCCGCCAGGGCTGGCGCGTGGTCGTCTACTGCCAGGCCACGGGCACCGGGCCGATCACGGACGATGTGTGGCACGGCATCGAACGGGTGCACGTGCCCGTGGTGCTCGAAGGCTGGAAGGGCACGTCGAGCTTCGACCTGCGGTCGATCCGCCACGCCTGCCGCCAGCGCGACCTGTGCCTGACCTTCGGCTACAACACGGCCGTGTTCAACCTGCTGCAACGGCTGCGCGGCATTCCCAACGTCATCAACATGGACGGCATCGAGTGGTCGCGGGCCCGCTGGGGATGGGCCAAGCAGGCGATCCTGTACGCCAACGAGCGCATCGGCTGCTGGGTCGGCAACCACCTCATCGCCGACCACCCGGAGATTCAGAGATACCTGCAGACGCGAGCCCCGCAGCGCAAGATCAGCACCCTGACCTACGGCGCCGACCCGGTGCCCGACGCGCCGCTGGCACCGGTGCTGAACCGCGGCCTGCTGCCCGGCGAGTACCTGACGCTGGTGGCGCGGCCGATCCCCGAGAACTCGATCCTCGAGATGGTGCAGGGCTTCTCGGCCAGGCCGCGCGGCAAGCGGCTGGTGCTGCTGGGCGACTACGACGCCGCGCGCGACCCGTACCACGCCGCGGTGCGCGCGGCTGCCAGCGCCGAGGTCGTGTTTGCCGGTGCGATCTACGACAAGGCGGAGGTGCAGGCTTTGCGCTTTCACGGCCTGGCCTATGCCCACGGCCACACCGTCGGCGGCACCAACCCGTCGCTGGTGGAGGCGATGGCTGCCGCCAACCCCGTCATCGCGCACGACAATGCCTACAACCGCTGGGTGGCGCAGGACGCGGCGCTGTACTTCGACAGTAGCGAGAGTTTTTCGGCGCGGCTCGAGGAACTGCTGTCGTCGGCCGAATTGCGCTTGCGCCTGCAGCGGGCCAGCAGCGCGCGGTTCTTGCAGGAATTCACCTGGGAACACGTCGCCGGCCAGTACGAGCAGTTGCTGCTGCGCTTCCTGCCCGCAACCGGTGGCGCGCGCAACCGGACCCACCCAGTCAACCCCTGAAGCGGAGTGAACGTGATTCGACTTGCCATCGTCGGCCTGGGCAAGATGGGCCTGTCGCACCTGGCCATCCTGCGCGCCCATCCGCGCATCCAGCTCGTGGCCGCCTGCGACGCCACCACCTACGTCACCGACGTGTTGGCGCAGCACGCGGACCTGAAGTGTCATGCCGACTATCAACGCTTGCTGGCCGAGGAGCAACTCGACGCGGTGCTGGTCGCCACGCCCTCCAGGCTGCACGCCGCCATGGTGCAGCAGGCGCTGGAGCGTGGCTTGCATGTGTTCTGCGAAAAACCTTTCGTGCTGGACGTGGCCGATGGCGAGCGCCTGGTGGCGCTGGCCGCCAAAGGCCAGCGCGTGACGCAGGTCGGCTATCACTACCGTTTTGTCGGTGCGTTCCAGGAAGCGGCGCGTGTCGTCCGTTCGGGCGCGCTGGGAACCGTGCACCATGTGCGCGCCGAGGCCTACGGGCCCGTCGTGCTGCGTGCGAAGGGCAGCACCTGGCGTTCGGCGCGCAGCGAAGGCGGCGGTGCGCTGTACGACTACGCCTGCCACGCCATCGACGCGGTCAACTTCATCGCCGGCGCGCCGAGTTCGGTCTCGGGCGTCGTGCGCCAGGGCGTCTTCTCGCGCGACGTCGACGACGAGGTCTACTGCTCGCTGCACTACGCCAGCGGCGCCAGCGGCCAGCTGTGTGTGAACTGGAGCGACGAGAGCTTCCGCAAGATGTCGACCCAGGTCACGGTCTGGGGCACCAACGGCCGTGTCACGGTCGACCGGCAGGAGTGCCGGGTCTACCTGCGCGAAGCCTCGCCCTTGCTGCCGGACACAGGCGCCGGGTGGACGGTGCGCTACACCACCGAGCTCAGCGACGAGGTCTGGTTCTACCTGCGCGGCGAGGAGTACTCGGCGCAGATCGACTACTTCGTGCAGAGCATCGAGACCGCGCGGCTCGACGGCGAGAACAGCTTTGCCTCGGCCCTGCAGGCCGACCGCGTGGTGGCCATGATCCTGTCGCAGGCCCAGGGCCTGGCGGTGCCCGCGGCCGGCGTGACGGCGCCGCGCCAGGGCTTCTGGTCGAAGCTCTTCAACTGAAGGCGGCGCGATGAACGACTCCCAACCCCACGTGATGGACCGCGTCCTCTTCGGCGACAACCAGTTCTTCGGCGTCAACCACATGTCCGAGGAAAAGGCGCGCGCGCAGCAGATGCGCTTCCAGGACCTGCAGGCCGTCATCGACGTGCTCGATGCCGCGTACCAGGAAGGCATCCGCACCTTCATGTGCACGACGCACGACCGCGTGGCACAGATATGCGAGCACTTCCGGGCCCACCCCGAACGCTATCCCGGCTACCGCTTCTACCCCTGCATGCCCTACGCGCACAAGTACGCCAACGCCGTCACCGAGGACGGCATGCTCGGCGCATTGCGCAAGTTCCTGCCCGAGGAGGGCGCGCTCGGCGCCATGCTCAAGGGCGGCGTGGCGCTGGCGAGCAAGGACATCCACGCCATCATGCGGCTCTTGATCGACGCCGAGATGAAGATGTTCCACGGCCTGGCCACGCCGGTGGTCTTCATCCAGAACGTGATCACCGACCTGCTGCTGGGGCTGGGCCTGCACTCGCTCTTCAGGACCTTCCACGACCACGTGCGCGACGCCTATGGCGCCGAGGCCGGCTACATCACCATGAACATGCCGCGCCTGCTGGACGTGCTGCACGCTCAGGGCATTCACAACCCGATCGTCTGCAGCAACGTCAACAAAATCGGCTTTCGCATGTGCGGCGGCGTGGCGCTGTACGAGAGCACGATCGCATCGCGCACGTTCCGCCCGGTGGCGATGTCGATTCTGGCCTCGGGCGCCATCTCGCCGCGCGATGCGGTCGGCTACGTGTGCAGCCAGCCGCGCATCGCGTCCATCGTCTTCGGCGCCTCGAGCCGCGCCAACATCCGCCAGACCAAGCAGCTCATCGATGAACTGAGCGCGGCCTGAACGCTGCGCGCCGGGATCAGGCCTCCCAGGCGCGCTTCAGGTCGTCGTACGCCAACTTCAGTCCGGCCGCCAGCGGGGTGCTCGCGCGCCAGCCCGCCTGCGACAGGCGGCTGACGTCCATCAGCTTGCGCGGCGTGCCGTCGGGCTTGCTGCGGTCGTAGGCGATGCGGCCGCGGTAGCCGACGACGGCCGCCACCGCAGCGGCCAGTTCGGCAATGGTGAGGTCCTCGCCGACGCCGATGTTGACCAGCGGCGGCTCGAAGCGGCCGCTCAGGTTCTCGTCGCTGCCCAGCAGCGCCTCGTAGCGGTTGTCGGGCAGGTTCATCAGGAAGACGCAGGCGTCGGCCATGTCGTCGCTGAACAGGAACTCCCGCCGCGGCGTGCCGCTGCCCCAGACCACCACCTGCGCTTCGTCGCGTGTGTGCGCTTGGTGGAACTTGCGCAGCAGCGCCGGGATGACGTGGCTGTGGGTGGGGTGGTCGTTGTCACCCGGGCCGTACAGGTTGGTCGGCATCGCCGCCAGGTAGCGGGTGCCGTACTGGCGGTTGTAGCTCCAGCACATCTCGATGCCGGCGATCTTGGCCAGCGCGTACGGGCGGTTGGTGGGCTCCAGCGGGCCGCTGAGCAGGTCCTGCTCGCGCATCGGTTGCGGCGCGAGCTTGGGGTAGATGCAGCTCGAACCCAGGAACAGCAGCCGCTCGACGCCGGCGCGCCAGGCGGCGTGGATGACGTTGCCCTGGATCGCCAGGTTGTCGCGGATGAACTCCGCCGGCAGCGATTGGTTGGCGATGATGCCGCCGACCTTGGCCGCCGCTAGGAAGACATGCTGTGGCCGCTCGGCCGCGAAGAAAGCCTCGGTGGCCGCAGCGTCGGTGAGGTCGAGTTCGCGGTGCGTGCGCGTGATCAGCTGGCGGTGGCCCGCCCGCTGCAGCCGCCGCACGAGCGCGCTGCCGACCAGCCCGCGGTGGCCGGCGACATAGATGCGCGAGGCGGCGTCCAGGGCCGTCACTCGTGGTAGTCGTAGGCCTGGAAGCCGGCCAGCTTGACCAGGCTGTCGCGCTTGGCGCTGGTGTAGTCGCTTTCTGTCATCTCCTGCACCAGTTGTTCGAAACTCGTCGTCGGCGACCAGCCCAGCATGGCCTTGGCCTTGGATGCATCGCCGCACAGCGTCTGCACTTCGGTGGCGCGGAAGTATCGCGGGTCGACGCGCACGACGACCTCGCCGGGCTTGCACTTGGCGCGCAGCGCGCCGGCGGTGCGGGCGACGGCGGTGACGACGCCGACCTCGTCGACCCCGTGGCCCTGGAACTGGATTGTGATGCCCAGCATCGATGCCGACAGCTGCACGAAGTCGCGCACGCTGTGCTGCTGGCCGGTGGCGATCACGAAGTCCTCGGCCACGTCCTGCTGCAGCATCAGCCACTGCACCTGCACGTAGTCGCGCGCGTGGCCCCAGTCGCGCAGCGCGCTCAGGTTGCCCAGGTGCAGGCAGTCCTGCAGGCCGAGCGCGATGCGTGCCATGGCGCGCGTGATCTTGCGCGTGACAAAGGTCTCGCCGCGCAGCGGGCTCTCGTGGTTGAACAGGATGCCGTTGCAGGCGTACAGGCCGTACGCCTCGCGGTAGTTGACGGTGATCCAGTAGGCGTAGAGCTTGGCCACCGCGTAGGGGCTGCGCGGGTAGAAGGGCGTGCTCTCGCGCTGCGGGCTCTCCTGCACCAGGCCGTAGAGCTCCGAGGTGCTGGCCTGGTAGAAGCGGGTCTTCTTTTCCATGCCCAGGATGCGGATCGCCTCCAGCAGGCGCACGGTGCCGATGCCGTCGGTGTCGGCGGTGTACTCGGGCTGCTCGAAGCTGACCGCAACGTGGCTCATCGCGCCCAGGTTGTAGATCTCGTCGGGCTGCACCTGCTGCACGATGCGGATCAGGTTGGTGCTGTCGGTCAGGTCACCGTAGTGCAGCTTGAAGCGCTGGTGCGGGGCGTGCGGGTCCTGGTACAGGTGGTCGATGCGGTCGGTGTTGAACGACGAGGCGCGGCGCTTGATGCCATGGACCGTGTAGCCCTTCTCCAGCAGGAGCTCGGCCAGGTAGGCGCCATCCTGGCCCGTGACACCGGTGATGAGTGCGGTCTTGTTCATGAGATCGAGGCGATGAGGTCCGAGGAGAATGCCCTGCGCTGCTGGGGTCCGACAGTCGGTCCTTGCGGCGGAGCACCGAGTCCGGGGATTGCATCATTGGCCTTATTTTTCGATCGCGCCATTTGAGGGGTGCTTTGCGGCTACATTACGAGGGTAGATTTGAGCAAGACAGTTGTTTGACGGTTTTTTCGGTTTCCCTGGCTCCGGCCAGGTCGGCTGTGGAACCCTAGATCGGTGATTTTCTTGGCCGCTTCTGCACTGCGTCAGCATGTGCTGACGCAGCAACCGTGAAAGGAATTCAACATGACCACGCAAACCGGAACCGTTAAATGGTTCGACGACGGCAAGGGCTTCGGCTTCATCACGCCGGACGGCGGCGGCAAGGACCTCTTTGCCCACTTCAGCGAAATCCAGAGCACCGGCGGCTTCCGCAGCCTGGCCGAAAACCAGAAGGTGCAGTTCGAAGTGAAGCAAGGCCAGAAGGGCCCGCAAGCGTCGAACATCCGCGCCGTCGCCTAAAGACCGACAGCGCACGCACGGCGCTTCGCGCCTTGCCACGAACCGCAGCCCCGGCTGCGGTTTTTTCGTTTCAGGACCGCTCGGGTCGCCACTCGCTCAGGTCGGCCGCGGACAGCAAGGGTGCCGCCGCGTCCTTGGGCGCCAGCTTCGGCCCGCCGGGAAGGTCCGGCCAGGTGATGGCCAGTTGGGGGTCGTCCCAGCGGATGCTGCGCTCGCAGTCGCGCGAGTAGACGTCGGTGGTCTTGTAGAGGAAGTGGGTGTCGTCGGCGAGCGCCAGGAAACCGTGCGCGAAGCCCTCGGGTATCCACATCTGGCGCCGGTTGTCGGCGTCCAGCCGGGCGCCCGTCCAGCGGCCGAAGGTGGGCGATCCGCGCCGGATGTCCACCGCCACGTCGTAGGCCGCACCCTGCACCACGCGCACCAGCTTGCCCTGCGCATGCGGCGCCAGCTGGTAGTGCAGGCCGCGCAGCACGCCGGCCCGGCTGCACGAATGGTTGTCCTGCACGAAGCGCCGCGGCAGCGCTTCGCCGGCAGCCTGTAGCGCCTCGGCCCAGCGCGCTTCGTTGAAGCTTTCCATGAACCAGCCGCGGTCGTCGCCGAACACCGCCGGTTCGACGATCAGCACGCCGGGCAGATCGGTGGCCACGAGTTTCATGATCAGAATGCCTTCTCGCGCAACAGCTGCATCAGGTACTGGCCGTAGCTGTTCTTGAGCATCGGCGCGGCCAGCGCCTCGACCTGCGCGGCGTCGATCCAGCCGGCGCGGTAGGCGATCTCCTCGGGGCAGGCCACCTTCAGGCCCTGGCGCTTTTCCAGCGTGGCGATGAACTGTCCGGCCTCGAGCAGGCTGTCGTGGGTGCCGGTGTCGAGCCAGGCGTAGCCGCGGCCCATGATCTCGACGTTGAGCTGGCCCTGACGCAGGTACTGCGCATTGACCTCGGTGATCTCGAGCTCGCCGCGTGCGCTGGGCTTGATGCGGGCTGCGATGTCGCACACCTGCTCGTCGTAGAAGTACAGGCCCGTGACCGCGTAGTTGCTCTTCGGGGCCTTGGGCTTTTCCTCGATGCTCAGCGCCTTGCGGTGGTCGTCGAACTCGACGACGCCATAACGTTCGGGGTCGTGGACGTGGTACGCGAACACCGTCGAGCCGCTGCTGCGGGCGTCGGCGCGGGAGAGCTGCCCGCCGAGCTCGGCGCCGTAGAAGATGTTGTCGCCCAGCACCAGCGCGCTCGGGCCGCCGGCGACAAAATCGCGGCCGAGGATGAAGGCCTGCGCCAGGCCGTCGGGGCTGGGCTGCACGCAGTAGCTCAGCTTCATGCCCCAGCGGCTGCCGTCGCCCAGCAGCGCCTGGAAGCGCGGTGTGTCCTGCGGCGTGCTGATCAGCAGCACCTCGCGCATGCCGGCCAGCATCAGCGTCGACAGCGGGTAGTAGACCATCGGCTTGTCGTACACCGGCAGCAGTTGCTTGCTCATGGCCAGCGTCGCCGGGTGCAGCCGGCTGCCGGAGCCTCCGGCGAGGATGATGCCTTTGCGGTTCATGTCGGGTCCTTGTTGGGGCGCTCAGCCGAGCACTTCGCTGAGCATGCGTTCGACGCCGTGCTGCCAGGGCGGCATCGTCAGGGCCAGCGCACGCTGCAGCCGCGACGTGTCCAGGCGCGAGTTCAGGGGCCGCTGTGCCGGCGTCGGGTAGTCCTGGGTGCGGAGGGCCAGGATGCGGTCGGGCGCCACCTTCACGGCGTGGCCGCGCTGCCGCGCCCACTCGATGACGAAGCGGGCGTAGGCGTGCCAGTTGGTCTCGCCGGCGGCGGCGCAGTGGTAGGTGCCGCCGACGGCCGGGTCGGCCTGCACGGCGCGCACCGCCAGCGCCGTGACGTCCGCCAGCAGTTCGGCGCCGGTGGGTGCGCCGACCTGGTCGGCGATGACTCTCAGTTCGTCGCGCTCGGCCGCCAGCCGCAGCATCGTGCGCGCGAAGTTGCCGCCGCGCGCCGCGTAGACCCAGCTCGTGCGCAGGATCAGGTGACGGCAGCCGCTGGCGCGGATCAGCGTCTCGCCCTCGAGCTTGGTGCGGCCGTAGACGCTGAGCGGCGCGGTGGCTTCGTCTTCGCCGCGGGCGTGCGTGCCGCTGCCGTCGAAGACGTAGTCGGTGCTGTAGTGCACCAGCAGCGCGCCCAGCTCAGTCGCCTGCTGCGCGATCACGCCCGGCGCCAGCGCGTTGAGTGTGCGCGCCAGCTCGGGCTCCGACTCGGCCTTGTCGACCGCGGTGTGGGCTGCCGAATTGACGATCAGATCGGGCCGCACGCGCTGGATCAGCGGCATCAGCGACGCGGGATCGGAGAAGTCGGCGCGCGTGGCGGGCGGCGAATCGAAGTCGCAGGCGACGACCTCGCCCAGCGGGGCCAGCGAGCGTTGCAGCTCCCAGCCGACCTGGCCGTTTTTTCCCAGCAGCAGGATCTTCATCGTGCGTTGTAATTGGTGGCGACCCAGTCGCGGTAGCCGCCGCTTTGCACGTTGGCCACCCAGTCTGCGTTGTCGAGGTACCACTGCAGCGTCTTGCGGATGCCGCTGTCGAAGATCTCGGCTGGCCGCCAGCCCAGTTCACGCTCGATCTTGCGTGCGTCGATGGCGTAGCGGCGGTCGTGGCCGGGCCGGTCTTTGACGTGCGTGATCAGGCGGCTGTAGGGCCCCTCGGCCGCGGGCCGCAACTCGTCGAGCAGGCCACAGATCGTGAACACGATCTCCTTGTTGGTCTTCTCGTTCCAGCCGCCGATGTTGTAGACCTCGCCCGGCCGGCCACCGGCCAGCACGGCGCGGATCGCGGCGCAATGGTCGCTCACGTAGAGCCAGTCGCGCACCTGCTGGCCGTCGCCGTAGATCGGCAGCGGTTTGCCCGCCAGCGCGTTGACGATCATCAGCGGGATCAGCTTCTCCGGGAAGTGGAAGGGCCCGTAGTTGTTGCTGCAGTTGGTGGTCAGCACCGGCAGGCCGTAGGTGTGGTGCCAGGCGCGCACGAGGTGGTCGCTGGCGGCCTTGCTCGCCGAGTAGGGGCTGTTCGGTTCGTAGGTGTGGCTCTCGGTGAAGGCCGGGGCGTCGCTGGCCAGGCTGCCGTAGACCTCGTCGGTGCTGACGTGGTGGAAGCGGAAGCCGGCCTTGGCCGCGTCGTCCAGCGTCGACCAGTGTCCGCGTACCGCTTCCAGCAGCGTGAAGGTGCCCTCGACATTGGTCTTCATGAAGGCGCCGGGGCCGTGGATGCTGCGGTCGACGTGGCTCTCGGCCGCGAAGTGCAGCACCGCGCGCGGCCGGTGCAGTGCCAGCGTGGCGTCGAGCAGCGCGCGGTCGCCGATGTCGCCGTGCACGAAGACGTGGCGCGCATCGCCCTGGATCGCGGCCAGGTTCTGCAGGTTGCCCGCGTAGGTCAGCGCGTCGAGGTTGACGACGCGTTCATCCGACTGCGCCAGCCAGTCGAGCACGAAATTGCTGCCGATGAAGCCGGCGCCGCCGGTGACGAGGATGGTCATGCTGGAGCCTCAGGTTCTTCCATAGGTGTCTTCGAAGCGCACGATGTCGTCTTCGCCGAGGTAGCTGCCCGACTGCACCTCGATGATTTCCAGCGGCACCTTGCCCGGGTTGCGCAGCCGGTGCGTCTCGCCGAGCGGGATGTAGGTGCTCTGGTTCTCGGCCAGCAGGATCACCTTGTTGCCCACCGTCACCTCGGCCGTGCCCTTGACGACGATCCAGTGTTCGGCGCGGTGGTGGTGCATCTGCAGGCTCAGCGCCGCGCCGGGCTTGACCATGATGCGCTTGACCTGGTCGCGCGGCCCCTGGTCGATGCTGTCGTACCAGCCCCAGGGCCGGTGCACCTTGCGGTGCAGCGCCTGCTCGCCGCGCTGTTCGCGGCCGAGTTGGGCCACGACGTGCTTGACGTCCTGGCTCTTCTCGCGGCTGGCCACCAGCACCGCGTCTGCGGTCTCGACCACCACCACGTCGTGCAGCCCGACGACGCTGACGAGCCGGCTGGTGGCGTGCACCAGGGTGTCATCGCAGTCGCTGAAGATGGCATCGCCGACGCCGGCGTTGCCGCGTGCGTCCTTGGGCGAGACCTGCCACACCGCTTCCCAGGAACCGAGGTCGTTCCAGCCGGCGGCCAGTGCTTCCATGCGGATGTCCAGCACGCCGGGGCACTTCTCCATCACGGCGTAGTCCACCGATTCGCTGGGCACGGCGCCAAACTCGGCCTTGCCCGGGCGCACGAAGGACACGTCGGTGCTGCGCGCCGCAAAGGCGAGCCGGCAGGCGCTGGCGATGTCGGGCCGGAAACGTTCCAGCGCCGCCATCCACACCGACGCGCTCAGCACGAACATGCCGGCGTTCCAGTAGTAGCCGCCCGCCGCCAGGTACTGCTCGGCGGTGGCGAGGTCGGGCTTCTCGACGAACTGCGCGACCTTTGCGCCGTCGGCGCGGATGTAGCCGTAGCCGGTTTCGGGTCGGTCGGGCTTGACGCCCAGGATCGTGATCGCGCCGGCAGCCGCTGCCTGCACCGCGCGCCGCAGCGACGCGGTGAAAGCGGCGCCGTCGGTGACGGTCTGGTCGGCAGGCGTGACCACCAGCACCGGGTCCTGGCCGCCTTCCAGTGCCTGCAGCGCGGCCAGCGTGACCGCCGGTGCGGTGTTGCGGCCCATCGGCTCGAGCAGCACCGCCGAGGGCTCGGCGTGAATTTCGCGCAGCTGGTCCAGCACCAGGAAGCGGTGTTCCTCGTTGCCGACCACGACCGGCGCGGCGACGTCGATGGCGCCGTCGGCCAGGTCCTGCAGCCGCGCCACCGCCTGCTGGAACAGGCTCGTCGTGCCCGACAGCACCAGGAACTGCTTGGGGTAACCGCTGCGCGACAGCGGCCACAGCCGGGTGCCCGAGCCGCCGGCCATCACGACAGGCCAGACGAGTGTCTTGGTGTTGCGGGTCATCAGGAAACCTCCGTGCTGCGCACTGCGGTATTCGCCTTGGGAACGGCCCAGCGTCTCATGCTTCGAATCCCTTGGGGTTCAACGATTGCCAGCGCCAGCTGTCGGCGCACATGCGGTCGAGGTCGAGCCGGGCGGTCCAGCCCAGCAGCTGTTGCGCCAGCGCCGGGTCGGCGTAACACGCGGCGACGTCACCTGCACGGCGCGGCCGGATCTCGTAGGGCACCGGCCGGCCGCTGGCGCGGGTGTAGGCGGCGACCACCTCGAGCACGCTGTGGCCGCGTCCGGTGCCCAGGTTCACGGTCAGCGAGCCGGCATGCGACAGCAGCCGCTGCACGGCGGCGACATGGCCCTGCGCGAGGTCGCTGACGTGGATGTAGTCGCGCACGCCGGTGCCGTCGGGCGTGGCGTAGTCCTGGCCGAAGACGGCGAGCTTGTCGCGCCGGCCCACCGCCACCTGCGCCACGAAGGGCATCAGGTTGTTGGGCATGCCGCGCGGGTCTTCGCCGATGAGGCCGCTGTCGTGCGCGCCGACCGGGTTGAAGTAGCGCAGGCAGGCGGTCTGCCAGGCCGGCGTGGCGGCGCCCAGGTCGCGCAGGATCTGCTCGCCCATCAGCTTGGTCTGGCCGTAGGGGTTGGTCGCCGATAGCGGTGTGTCCTCGCGGATCGGCAGCGTCTGCGCGTCGCCGTAGACCGTGGCGCTGGAGCTGAAGACGAAGCGGTGGACGCCATGGCGCAGCATCGTGCGGCACACCGTCGTCAGGGCGCCCAGGTTGTTGGCGTAGTAGTCCAGCGGCCTCTCGCTCGACTCGCCCACCGCCTTGAGCGCCGCAAAGTGCACCGTGGCGTCGATGCGGTGGCGCTGGAACAGCGCCTCCATTGCTGCCGCATCGCAGACATCGGCGCGCTCGAAGACCGGCGTGCGGCCGCCCAGCGGCTGCAGGCGCTGCAGCACCACCGGCGAACTGTTGCTGAAGTCGTCGACGCCGACGACGTCGAACCCGGCTTGCCACAGCGCCAGCCAGGTGTGCGAGGCGATGTAGCCGGTGGCGCCGGTGAGCAGGATGGTGGGCATGGGGTGGGCGACGGAGGCGAGGCGGTGGTCGTTCACTGCAGCGTGAGCTGGCCGAAGCAGCTCAGCGTGGTGTCCTTGAGATTGAAACTCAGTTCGCGGTCGCCGCTGAAGGTCCGTCGCTCGTTGCCGACGTCGCAGCCCAGCAGCACTGCGCGCGTCAGCGCCCAGCGCGCGCCGATGTTGAACTGCGTCGTCGAGTCATGGGCGTTCGTGATGCCCTGTGAACTCTTGTCGGCCACTGCCAACGGGTCGCGCGTCAACGCGCGACGGGTCAGCTGCAAGCTGCTGGTCAATGCGACCTTGGCCGAGACTTCGAGCTCCGCTTGCGCGCGCAAGCTGTCGACGATTCGGCTGTCGAAGTTCGTGACCGGGATCGGGATCGGGAACGGGAAGCCGCGGATCAGGACGAGCTTTGTGGACGGGTAGGCGTCCTGGCCCCGGTCGCGCGAGTAGCGCGTGTTCAGGCGCAGCTTGCCGGTGGGTTGCCACTGCCAACCCAGAGAGCCGTTGACGGCGGAGAAGTTGCGCTGCTCGTTGACGACGTACTTCGTGTCGGCAAAGTTCAGCCGCAGGTCCACAACGCTGGCGCCGGTGGGCTGCCAGGTGCTGACCAGGTCGAAGAACTGCTGCTTGAAGCGGTCGGACTCGAACCCACTGGCCGCGTCGCCACGGAAGTTCGGGTATTCGCCGTTCACTTCGCGAACCGCGACGCTGATGGCCAGGGCGCCGCCGGGACGCCAGCCCACGCCGACCGACAGGTTGTCCTGGTTGAAGTTGCGCGCCCGCAGAACGTCCTTGTCCAGGGAGTTGCGCACGCGCCGCATGCCGCCACTCAATTCCAGGCTGTAGGCCGTGACGAGCCCGACGCGCACGAGTGCGTTTGCAGACTGTGTCGTTTCGAGGTTCTTCTCTGACAGCAGCCCCACGCCATCGGCGTTGAAGGGCGACAGCGCGCGGACCGCGCTGAGCGAAAGTGTTCCCGACACACGCTCCACCGTCGCCCAGTCCAGGCCCAGGGCGCCGTTGTAGCTCTGGTTGTCGAACCGCTTGTTGCGCTCGAACCGGTTGTCACGCAAGGTCAGGCTGCCGTAAACGCGTTGCCGCCCGATGCCTTGATTGATGCCGCCGATGAGCGCCGTGCTGTAGCTCGTGTCGGAACGGCTGGCGCCGTCGGGGGTGGGCTGATCATCGGCCAGGCGCTGCAGATTGGAGTCCTGCGTCAGCGCCACCGAGCCTGCGATGTAGTAAGGACTGGACTGAGCCGCCACTGGCGCGGTGCCCCCCGCAGCTGCGGCGGCGGCCAGCAGCAGCAGGCCACGGCGCCAAGGGCTGCGGCCGGGATCGGACAGGGCATGCGGGCTGCTCATCGGGCCGTCAGTATGCGTTGCGGTCGAAGAACACCAGCTTGATGGTGCGGGCGATGATCTGCAGGTCCAGCCCCAGCGTCCAGTTGCGCAGGTACTCGAGGTCGTACTCGACGCGGGCCTGCATCTTCTCGATGGTGTCGGTTTCGCCGCGGTGGCCGTGGATCTGCGCCCAGCCGGTGATGCCCGGCTTGACCTTGTGGCGCACCATGTAGGCCTTGATCAGCTGCCGGTACTGCTCGTTGTGCGCGACGGCGTGCGGGCGCGGCCCGACGATGCTCATGCGCCCCTGCAGCACGTTGATGAACTGCGGCAGTTCGTCCAGCGAGGTGCGGCGGATGAAGGCCCCGAACGGCGTGATGCGCGGGTCGCCCTTGA
>JAYUPN010000216.1:0-3562 GCA_043760065.1 Rubrivivax sp. | reverse complement strand
GTGGCCGGTGACCCAGCCGATGTCGGCGGTGCACCAGAAGACGTCGTTGTCCTTCAGGTCGAAGGTCCAGGCCGTCGTCAGCGCCGCGTGCAGCAGGTAGCCGCCGGTGCTGTGCTGCACGCCCTTGGGCTTGCCGGTGCTGCCGCTGGTGTAGAGCAGGAAGAGCGGGTGCTCGGCGCCCACCCATTCGGGTTCGCAGGTCGCGCTCTGGCCGGCCAGTTCTTCGTGCAACCAGCGGTCGCGCGCCGGGTTCCAGGCGATCTGGCCGCCGGTGCGCTTGTAGACGATGACGTTCTGGATCGTCTCGCAGCCGCCCAGCGCGATGGCCTCGTCGACGATGGCCTTCAGCGGCAGGCTCTTGCCGCCGCGGGCCTGCTCGTCGGCGGTGATGATCATCACCGCGCCGGCGTCCTGCACGCGGTCGCGCACGCTCTGCGCGCTGAAGCCGCCGAAGACCACCGAGTGGATGGCGCCGATGCGCGCGCAGGCCTGCATCGCGGCCACGCCTTCGACACTCATGCTCATATAGATGACGACGCGGTCGCCTTTCTTCACGCCACGAGCTTTGAGCGCATTCGCGAACTTGGCAACCGTGGCCAGCAGCTGGCTGTAGCTGACCTTGGTCACGGCGCCGTCGTCGGCCTCGAAGATGATCGCCGTCTTGTCGCCGAGGCCGCGCTCGACGTTGCGGTCCAGGCAGTTGTAGCTGACGTTGAGCGTGCCGTCCTCGAACCACTTGAAGAAGGGCGCGTTCGAGCTGTCGAGCACCTTCGTGAAGGGTGTCTTCCAGCTCACGAACTCGCGCGCCAGGCGGGCCCAGTAGCCCTCGTAGTCGCGCTCGGCCTCGTCGACCAGCTTGTGGTACGCGGCCATGCCCGAGACCCGGGCGGCGGCCACCAGGGCGGCTGGCGGTTGGTGGGTTTTCAGCTCAGTGGGCTGGCTGTCGGACGTGACGTTGGACATGCTTGTCTCCTGCGGCTTGGATGGGGCTCTGACTGGGGGCGAAACTTACGGCCTGGCTCTGACGGACGCCTGACGGAGCGTGAAGTCCGTCATGGTGGGGAAACTACAATTCCCGTCAATCGGATCGCTCCCTGACGACCGTCCTCCACGCTGGAAGCCCCACCTCCCATGTCCACTCCCCTCCCGGCAGGCAGCTCCCGTCTGCCCCCGCTGCCCAACCTGATCTTTGCCAGCCGCTGGCTGCAGCTGCCGCTGTACCTGGGCCTGATCGTCGCCCAGTGCGTCTACGTCTTCCACTTCTGGGTCGAGCTGACGCACCTGATCGAGGCCGTCTTCGGCAACAAGGAGGCGCTGGACGAACTTGTCAAGAGCATCGGCTACAAGGCCGACGCCGGCTGGCAGCCCAAGCTCAACGAGACGGTGATCATGCTCGTCGTGCTGGGCCTCATCGACGTGGTCATGATCAGCAACCTGCTGATCATGGTCATCGTCGGCGGCTACGAGACCTTCGTCTCGCGCATGAACCTCGAGAGCCACCCCGACCAGCCCGAGTGGCTGAGCCACGTCAACGCCAGCGTGCTCAAGGTCAAGCTGGCCACGGCCATCATCGGCATCAGCAGTATCCACCTGCTCAAGACCTTCATCAACGCCGAGAACTACAGCGACAAGGTGCTGATGTGGCAGACGCTGATCCACATCGCCTTCCTGTTCTCGGCATTGGCCATCGCGCTGGCCGACCGCATGATGAGTCCGGTGGGCAAGGCGCCTCACTGACTACGGCGCGCAAACAGCGCGGCACCCAGCAGCGTCGAGACCAGCGAGCCGGCGAGTACGCCGAGCTTGACGCGCTGCTCGTAGGCCGGGTCCTGGCCCTCGAAGGCCAGGCCACCGATGAACAGGCTCATCGTGAAGCCGATGCCGCACAGGGCGCTGATGGCCAGCATCTGCAGCCAGTCGGCGCCGGCCGGGCGATCGGACCAGCCGGCGCGCACCATCAGCCACGTCGCGCCGAAGATGCCCAGCGTCTTGCCCACCACCAGCCCGAGCCCGATGCCCAGCGTCACCGGCTGCAGCAGCGTGGACAGCGTCAGGCCCGCCAGCGAGACACCGGCGTTGGCGAAGGCGAACATCGGCAGGATCAGGAAAGCGACCCAGGGCTGCAGGGCATGTTCGGTGTCGAGCAGCGGCGAGCCACCGCCGCGCCGCGTCATCGGCACCGCCAGCGCCGTCACCACGCCGGCCAGCGTGGCGTGCACGCCGGACTTCAGCACGCACAACCACATCAGCGCACCGACGACGGCGTAGACGTCGACGCGTTCGACGCCGCGCCGGTTCAGCAGCACCAGCACCGCTGCGCACAGCGCGGCACCGGCCAGCATCGGCGCCGACAGCTGCTCGGTGTAGAAGATCGCGATGATCACCACCGCGCCCAGGTCGTCGATGATCGCCACCGCGGTGAGAAACACCTTCAGCGACGCCGGCACGCGCGAACCCAGCAGCATCACCACGCCGACGGCAAAGGCGATGTCGGTGGCCGAGGGGATGGCCCAGCCGCGCAGCGCTACCGGGTCGGCGCGGTTGACGGCGGCGTAGATCAGCGCCGGCAGCAGCATGCCGCCCAGCGCAGCCACCGCCGGCAGCACGGCCTGGCGGCGGTCGGCCAGTTCGCCGACCATGAATTCGCGCTTGATCTCCAGCCCGACGAGAAAGAAGAACACCGCCACCCACAGGTCGTTGACCCACACCACGAGCGGCTTGGACAGCAGCAGCAGGCCATCGCCGATGCGCACCTCGCCGGGGCTCGCCAGCAGCCGCAGGTAGGCCTCGCCCCAGGGCGAGTTGCTGAGCGTCAGCGCCAGCAAGGCCGCCAGCGCCAAGGCCAGGCCGCCGGCCGTTTCGCCCGTGGCCAGGCGGCGCAGTGCTGTCAGCATGGTGGAGGGGCCCCTTCGTTAAACTGGATGGTTCATGCGCGAAGGCGCGTGCCCTCAACTACCTGCGACTCTGCCATGACCCACCGCACCACCACCATCCGCCAGGACGACCTCGTCGAGAGTGTGGCTGCCGCCCTGCAGTACATCAGCTACTACCACCCGGCCGACTACATCAGCCACCTCGCGCGGGCTTACGAAAAAGAGGCCTCGCCGGCGGCCAAGGACGCCATCGCGCAGATCCTCACCAACAGCCGGATGTGCGCCGAAGGCCGGCGCCCGATCTGCCAGGACACCGGCATCGTCAACGTGTTCCTGAAGATCGGCATGGACGTGCGCTTCGAGGGCTTTGCCGGCAGCATCGACGACGCCATCAACGAAGGCGTGCGCCGCGCCTACCTCCACGCCGACAACAAGCTGCGCGGCTCGATCCTGGCCGACCCGATCTTCGAGCGCAAGAACACCCTGGACAACACGCCGGCCGTCGTCCACATGACGGTGGTGCCGGGCGACAAGCTCGACGTCACGGTCGCGGCCAAGGGCGGCGGCAGCGAGAACAAGAGCAAGTTCATCATGATGAACCCCAGCGACAACCTGGTGGACTGGGTCATGAAGACGGTGCCGACGATGGGCGCCGGCTGGTGCCCGCCGGGCATGCTGGGCATCGGCGT
>JAYUPN010000215.1:0-9319 GCA_043760065.1 Rubrivivax sp. | reverse complement strand
TACTTCCGCATCCCGCGCAATGTGCTGACGATCTGCCTGGGCAAGAGCACCTACGCACGCTGCGGCATCATCGTCAACGTCACGCCCTTCGAGCCCGAATGGGAAGGCTTCGTGACGCTGGAGTTCAGCAACACGACGCCGCTGCCGGCCAAGATCTACGCCGGCGAAGGCTGCGCCCAGGTGCTGTTCTTCGAGAGCGACGAGGTCTGCGAGACCAGCTACAAGGACCGCGGCGGCAAATACCAGGGCCAGCGCGGCGTGACGCTGCCGAAGACCTGAAGGGTCCGCCCGGGGGTGCGCCGACGAACCGACGGCCCTGGCCCCGGGGGATGCAGAATCGCGCGAGCGGTCGTTGGCGACCGTACGGGAGCCAGCGATGAAGTGGGAAGGCCAGGAACAGAGCGACAACGTCGAGGACCGCCGCGGGCAGGGCGGTGGGGGTGGCATGCGCATCGGCGGCCGCGGCATCGGCATCGGCACCGTGGCCGTGGCGCTGGTGGCCGGCTGGGTCTTCGGCATCAACCCGCTGACCGTGCTGGGGCTGCTCAGCGGCGGCGGCGTCGAAGCGCCCCAGGTGCAGCAGGCGCCGGCCGGCAAGCCGCCGGCCACCGACAAGGCGGCCATCTTCGTGTCGACCGTGCTGCGCGACACCGAGCAGGTGTGGGGCCAGGTGGTGAAGGCCGGCGGCGGCAACTACCAGGAGCCCAAGCTGGTGCTGTTCCGCGGCGCCACGCCCACCGCCTGCGGCACCGGCGAAGCCGCGATGGGCCCGTTCTATTGCCCGGGCGACGCCAAGGTCTACCTCGACCTGGACTTCTTCGACACCCTCAGCCGCCGCCTGGGCGCGCCCGGCGACTTTGCGGCCGCCTACGTCGTGGCGCACGAGGTCGGCCACCACCTGCAGAACCTGATGGGCGTCACCGGCAAAGTCGACGCCATGCGCGGCAAGGTTTCGCAGCAGCAGATGAACGCGCTGTCGGTGCGGGTGGAGTTGCAGGCCGACTGTTATGCCGGCGTCTGGGCGCACCATTCGCAGCGCAGCAAGGGCTGGCTCGAACAGGGCGACCTGGAAGAGGCGCTGAATGCCGCGGCCAAGATCGGCGACGACACGCTGCAGAAGGCCGGCAGCGGCCGCGTCGTGCCCGAGAGCTTCACCCACGGCAGCAGCCAGCAGCGCATGACCTGGTTCAAGCGCGGGCTGGACAGCGGCAGCATCGGCCAGTGCAACACCTTCGACGCCAAGTAGAGAGCTGAGCGTGGACCGCGTCGAACGCATGTCCGGCCTGCATGGCGGAGGTGCTTCGGCCGGACACGGCAAGCTGGTCAGCGCGGCCGAGGCCCTGCAGCTGGTGCACGACGGCGACACGGTGGCCACCAGTGGCTTCGTCGGCATCGGCTTCGCCGAGAACCTGGCGGTGGCGCTGGAGCAGCGCTTCCTGTGCAGCGGCACGCCGCGCAACCTGACGCTGGTCTACGCGGCAGGGCAGGGCGACGGCAAGGAGCGGGGTCTCAACCACCTGGGCCACGAAGGGCTGGTGGCACGCGTCATCGGCGGCCACTGGGGCCTGGTGCCCAAGTTGCAGAAGCTGGCGGTGGACAACCGCATCGAGGCCTGGAACCTGCCCCAGGGCGTGATCTCGCACCTGTTCCGCGACATCGCCGCCGGCAAGCCCGGGCACTTGAGCCGGGTCGGCCTGGGCACCTTCGTCGACCCGCGTTTCGGCGGCGGCCGCATCAACGCGCGCACGCATGCGCGCCCCCAGGCCGACGAAATACGTCGTCCGCCCCTTGAGGGGGTCAAGGAAAGTGGCAGAGCCACGTTTCCTTGTGGCGACCTGGTGCGCCTGATGCCCATCGACGGCCAGGAGTACCTGTTCTACAAGGCCTTCCCGATCCACGTCGCGCTGATCCGCGCCACCACCGCCGACACCGAAGGCAACCTGACGATGGAACGCGAGGCGCTGACGCTGGAGTCGCTGGCCATTGCGATGGCGGCGCGCAACAGCGGCGGCATCGTCATCGCGCAGGTCGAGCGCCTGGCCGAGGCGCATTCGCTCAAGCCCCGCGACGTGAAGGTGCCCGGCGTGCTGGTGGACTGCGTGGTGCTGGCCGAGAAGCCCGAGTACCACCACCAGACGTTCGCCGAACCCTACAGCGCGGCTTTCGCCGGCGAACTGCGCGTGCCCAGCGCCAGCGTGACGCCGATGGCGATGAACGCGCGCAAGATCATCGCCCGCCGCGCGGCGCTGGAGCTGCGGCCCAACAGCGTCGTCAACCTCGGCATCGGCATGCCCGAAGGGGTGGCCGCGGTGGCGGCCGAAGAACGTGTCATCGACCTCATCACGCTGACGGCTGAGGCGGGCGTCATCGGCGGCATCCCGGCCGGCGGCCTGAACTTCGGCGCCGCGGTCAACACGCAGGCCGTCATCGACCAGCCCTACCAGTTCGACTTCTACGACGGCGGCGGCCTGGACATGGCGTTCCTGGGCCTGGCGCAGGCCGACGCCGAAGGCAACGTCAACGTCAGCCGCTTCGGGCCGCGGCTGGCCGGTGCCGGCGGCTTCATCAACATCAGCCAGAACGCCAAGCGCGTGGTCTTCGTCGGCAACTTCGTCGCCGGCGGCGAGGCCAAGTTCGTGACCCATGTCGAGCAGCGCACCTTCTCCGGCCGCGAAGCCTGGCGCCGCAGCCAGCCGGTGCTGTACGTCACCGAGCGCGCGGTGTTCGGCCTGCACGCGCAGGGCATCGAGCTGCTGGAGATCGCGCCCGGGCTGGACCTGCAGCGCGACGTGCTCGGCCGCATGGCCTTCCGCCCGGTCATCGAGCGCGAGCCGCGGACCATGGAAGCCGGCCTCTTTGCCGACGCGCCGATGGGCCTGCGCGCGCGGCTGCTGATGCTGCCGCTGGACGACCGCTTCACCTACGACGCGGCCAGCCGCACGATGTTCATCAATTTCGAGCGCCTGACGATCCGCACGCCAGAAGACGTCGAGGCCGTGCGAGCGCAGGTCGAGCAGCGGCTGCAGCCGCTGGGACACAAGGTCTTCGGCGTCGTCAACTACGACCACTTCGTGCTCGACCCGGCGGTGCAGGACGACTGGGCGGCGATGGTCAAGCTGCTGGTCGACCGCCACTACCTGGGCGTGTCGCGCTACACCACCAGCGGCTTCCTGCGCGCCAAGCTGGGGCCGGCGCTGGCCGCGCGCGGCGTCGCGCCGCACATCTTCGAGACCGCCGAAGAAGCCCGCAAGGCGGTGCGCAAGCCCTGACCCCGGCACCCGGTGTGGCGGCGCGCCGACGCCGGGTGTGGCCTAATACGGGGTTTTGTCTGCAACCCGAAAGCCACCATCATGGGCAACAAGATCGTCACCGAAGCCGACCGCAAGGCCACCCCGCGTCCTGCCGCCCCCACCGGCGTGACCGTCACCACCAAGCGCGGCCAGAAGGTCAGCCTGGAGCGTGGCTCGCACACGCGCAGCAAGAAGAACCCCGGCAAGCGCCCCAAGAAGGGCGGATGAGGGTGGGCCCCCGAGCTCGCTGAATTGGGCCCCCGAGCTCGCTGACGCTCGCTACCCCCCAGGGGGGGCGTCCCCCAGCGGCCCGGCGAAGCCGGTTCCGCGGGGGGAAGCTTGATGGGCCTGTGCCGTGCTGCGGATTACTGAACTTCGGCTGCCGCTGAACCATCCCGATGGCGCACTGCGCGAGGCGGTCGTGGCGCGCTTGGGCGTGGCAGATGCGGCGCTAATAGCCTTCAGTGTCATGCGGCGTGCGTACGACGCGCGGCGCAAATCGGCCATCGTGCTGATCTACACCATTGACTGCGAAGTCGATGTCGAAGCGGCGGTGCAGGTGCGCCATGCGGTGGACCCGCACATCCGCCCCGCGCCCGATACGACCTACCGCCTGGTCGGCCAAGCGCCGGCCGACTTCAAGGCCAGCGGACGGCTGCGGCCCGTGGTGGTCGGCTTCGGCCCCTGCGGCCTGTTCGCCGCGCTCGTGCTGGCGCAGATGGGCCTGGCGCCGATCGTGCTGGAGCGCGGCAAGGAGGTCCGTCAGCGCACCAAGGACACCTGGGGTCTGTGGCGCCAGGGTGTGCTCGACCCGACGAGCAACGTGCAGTTCGGCGAAGGCGGCGCCGGCACCTTCAGCGACGGCAAGCTGTGGAGCCAGATCAGCGACCCGCGCCACCTCACGCGCAAGGTGCTGACCGAGTTCGTCAAGGCCGGCGCGCCCGACGAGATCCTCTGCGTCAGCAAGCCGCACATCGGCACCTTCCGCCTCGTCAGCATGATCGAGAAGATGCGCGCCGACATCGAGGCGCTGGGCGGCGAAGTCCGCTTCCAGCAGCAGGTGGTGGACGTGCGCATCGAAGCCGGCCACATCCGCGGCCTGACGCTGCAGGGCGGCGAGCAGCTCGACGCCGACCACGTCGTGCTGGCGCTGGGCCACAGCGCGCGCGACACTTTCACGACGCTGCACGAACGCGGCGTCTTCATGGAGCCCAAGCCCTTCTCGGTGGGTTTCCGCATCGAGCACCCGCAGAGCCTGATCGACCGCGCGCGCTTCGGCGTCAGCGCCGGTCACCCGGTCCTGGGCGCCGCCGACTACAAGCTGGTTCACCACGCCAGCAACGGCCGCAGCGTCTACAGCTTCTGCATGTGCCCCGGCGGCACGGTGGTGGCCGCGACCTCCGAGCGCGATCGCGTGGTCACCAACGGCATGAGCCAGTACAGCCGCAACGAGCGCAACGCCAATGCCGGCATCGTCGTCGGCATCGCGCCGCAGGACTACCGGCAGACGCCGGGCGACGGCCCGGTGAGCCCGCTGGACGGCATGGCGTTCCAGCGCCTGTGGGAGTCGCGCGCCTACGAGCTCGGCGGCGGCGGCTATGTCGCCCCGGCGGCGCTGGTCGGTGACTACATCAAGGGCCAGCCGTCCACCGCAGTGGGCAGCGTGCTGCCGTCGTACCAGCCGGGCGTGCACTTCACGGCGCTGGCCGACCCCCGGCGGCCGAGCCTGCCGCCCTACGTGCTGGCGGCGATCCGCGAAGCGCTGCCCGCCTTCGCCAGGCAGATCCCCGGCTTCGCGATGACCGACGCGGTGCTCACTGGTGTGGAGACGCGCACCTCGTCGCCGCTGCGCATCACGCGCGGCAAGGACTGGCAGAGCCTGAACGTGAAAGGCCTGTACCCTGCCGGCGAAGGCGCCGGCTATGCCGGCGGCATCATGTCGGCGGGCGTCGACGGCATAGAGGTCGCCGAGGCGCTGGGCCTGGCGTTGCTGGCCGAGGGGTGAGTGCCGATGGCGCGGGCGGATCCGCTGCCTACAGTCGTCGACTTCACAACCACCGGCCAGCTCCGCGCCGACCCCTCATGCACCACACCCGCCGTACCGCGCGCACGATCCTTCGTGCCCTCCTGCTGTCCCTGCTGCTGCCCGGACTGGCCGGTGCCCAGCCCCTGACGCCGCAGGCGGTGCAGGCGCGCGTCGCGCAGCAGGTGCAGCCGCTGCTGTCGACGCTGAAAGAGCTGGTCGCCATCGAGTCCGGCAGCCGCGACCTCGAAGGCCTGGCCACGCTGTCGGCGCTGATCGCGCAGCGCCTGCAGGCCTCGGGCATGACGGTGAAGGTGCTGCCCGCGCGGGCGCCGGACTTCCACCCGCAGCTCAAGGGCGCCAAGCTCGGCAGCATGGTCTACGGCACGCGCACCGGCAGCGGCCAGCGCAAGGTGCTGATGATCGCCCACATGGACACCGTCTACCCCAAGGGCATGGGGGCCAGGCAGCCGTTCCGCATCGACGGCGACAAGGCCTACGGCCTGGGCATCTCCGACGACAAGGGCGGCGTCGCGCTGGTGCTGCACGCGGTGCAGTTGCTCGAGCAGATGGGCTTCAAGGACTACGCGCAGCTCGGCGTGCTGATCAACGCCGACGAGGAGATCGGCTCTGCCGGTTCGGGCGCTTACCTGACGCAACTCGGCAGTGAGTACGACGTCGTGATGTCGTTCGAAGGCGGCGGCTTCAGCGAGGACTACGTGCGGCTGGCCACCAGCAGCATCGCCATCGTCGAGATGAAGATCACCGGCAAAGCCAGCCACGCCGGCGCCAGCCCCGAGAGCGGCCGCAATGCGCTGTACGAGATGGCGCACCAGGTGCTGAAGAGCCGCAACTTCGGCGACGACGCCAAGGGCCTCAAGATCAACTGGACGGTGGCCAGCAGCGGCGAGACGCGCAACGTGATCCCGGCGGCGGCCACCGCGATCGCCGACGTGCGCTCGCTGAACAACGAGGACATGGACCGGCTGGAAGCCCAGCTGCGCGAATCGATCAAGGACCGGCTGATCCCCGACACCACGATCGAGCTCAGCTTCTACCGCAGCCGCCCGGCGTTCGTGGCCAACGCCGCGTCGCGTGCGCTGGCGCGGCGCGCGCAGGCGATCTATGCCGAGATCGGCCACAAGCTCGACATTCGGGAGCGCGCCACGGGGGGCGGCACCGATGCCGCCTTCGCCGGGCTGCGGCCCAAGGGCGGCGTGCTCGAGAGTTTCGGCCTGCGCGGCTTTGGCGCGCACTCCAACGACAACGAGTACATCCTCATCGACAGCATCGCGCCGCGTCTGTACCTGGCCACGCGGATGGCGATGGACGCCGGCAGCGGCGCGGTCAGCTGGTGACCGGCCGCTGCTGAAGTGCAGCGGCGCAGTCGCTCAGCCGCGCAGCCGCGCAGCGAGCTGCAGCACGGCGTCGGGGACGGCGCGGCTGAGTTGATTGCAGACGGCTGCGTCGTCGAGGTCAGGCGCGGCTTCGCCCAGAGCCGGGGCCGGTGCACCTTCAAGCCCGCCGCCCAGCGTGAGCAGCGGCGCCAGCGCCGGGTCGGCCCAGGCGTCGCCCCAGGTGTCGGGCATCAGGTCCACGGCCTGCAGGAAACCCATGCACCACTCGCGCGCGTCGGCAAACTCGTCGGCGCCCCTCTCGGCGATGCTGAAGATCGGCTCCCAGTCGTCGGGCTTGTCGTGCAGCAGCTGCGCCAGGTGGCGCAGGTGGCGCAGCGCCATCACCACCGTGTTCTTGCGCTGGCGCTTGGTCGGGAAGGGCGCGGCCTCGTCGGGGCCGGCCGGGTCACCGCCCCAGATCAGGGGCAGCCAGTCGGCAGTCGGCACCTCGCGCAAGGCGGCCGGACCGATGGCGAAGGCCGTCAGGTAGCCGTCGAAGCCGTCCAGGCTCATCGCGGTGTCGGCGTCCAGGTGCTGCAGCAGCGCATCGAGGGCCGCGACTTCTTGCGCGCTCAGTGGCGTGACGGGGGACAGGGGGTCGTAGCTCGGGTATTGCACGGCGCGGGTCCAGGGTGGGCAGGGGCAGAGTGTCGGGCATCCGGCGCGTGCCGCCGATGCCATATGCTTGCCCTTGCGCCCCTCGACCCACGGTTGAGGATGTGTCCATCAGTTGCCCAGCCCACACCGTCGATGGCCGCCTGCCTGCCGGCCCATCCCGTCCCCCAGCTCACCGGAGTCCGCTCGATGCGCCCCTACCGCCACTTTCTGCACACCGCCGCCGCCGCCACGCTGGCCGTGGCCTCCGCGACGCTCGCCGGCCCGGCCCTGGCGCAGACCTACCCGAGCAAGCCGGTGACGCTGGTCGTGCCCAACCCGCCGGGCGGCGTCGTCGACACGTCGGCGCGGCTGCTCAGCGAGCCGCTGGCCAAGCTGCTCGGGCAGCCGGTGGTGATCGAGAACAAGGGCGGCGCCAGCGGCAACATCGCCTACCAGCAGGTGGCGCTGTCGCCGAAGGACGGCCACACGCTGCTGATCTCGTACTCGGCCTACCACGTCGGCAACCCGGCGATGTTCTCCAAGCTGCCGTGGGCGCAGAAGGACTTCGTGCCGGTGGCGCTGCTGACCGCGGCCACCAACGTCATCGCGGCGCACCCTTCGGTGCCGGCGACGACGCTCAAGGAGTTCATCGCCCATGCCAAGGCCAACCCGGGCAAGCTGAACTTCGCCTCGCAGGGCAACGGCTCGCTGTCGCACGTCGGCACCGCGCTGCTCGAGCAGACCACCGGCATCGACATGCTGCACGTGCCCTACAAGGGCAGCGGCGCGGCGATCCAGGACGTGCTGGGCGGCCAGGTGCAGGTCTTCATGACCACGCCGCCGTCGGTCATGCAGCACGTGCAGGCCGGCAAACTCAAGGCCTTTGCCGTCACCGGCAAGACGCGCCATCCGGGCCTGCCCAACGTGCCGACCACCGCCGAAGCGGGCCTGGCCGGATTCGAACTCGAAGCCTGGGTCGGCCTCTTCGCGCCGGCCGGCACGCCGCCGGCGGTGGTGCAGCAGCTGACCGAGAAGGTCAAGGCCGCGCTCGCCACACCCGAGGCCAAGGCGGTGGCCGACCGCACCGGCATCGAGATCCGCTACCTCGCGCCCGACGCGCTGGCCGCGCTGGTGCAGCGCGAGACGACGTACTGGGGCCAGGTCATCAAGGCCAAGGACATCCGGGCGGACTGAATTCGCGCGCCCATTCATCGCCACTGAAGGAGAGCACGATGTCCCGCATCCACTACCGCATCGGCCAGATCGTGCCCAGCTCCAACACCACGATGGAGACCGAGATCCCGGCCATGCTGCGCGCGCGCGAAGGTGTGCTGCCCGAGCGCTTCAGCTTCCACTCGGCGCGCATGCGCATGAAGCAGGTGACGAAGGACGAACTGGCGAAGATGGATGCCGACAGCGACCGCTGCGCGCTGGAGCTGTCCGACGCCCGCGTCGACGTGCTGGGCTACGCCTGCCTGGTGGCCATCATGGCGATGGGGCGCGGCTACCACCGCGTCTCGGAAGCGCGGCTGCGTGCGTGCACGCTGCACAACGACGGCGCCGCACCGGTGGTCACGAGCGCCGGGGCCCTGGTCGAGGGCCTGCAGGCGCTCGGCGCGAAGAAGATCGCGCTGCTGGCGCCGTACATGAAGCCGCTGACCGCGCTGGTCGTGGACTACCTGGAGCACGAGGGCATCGAAGTGCTCGACGCGCTGTCGCTCGAGATCAGCGACAACCTCGAGGTCGGCGCCCGCGACGCGCGCGCGCCGATCGAGATCAGCCGCCGGCTCAACACCGCCAACTGCGACGCGGTGGTCATCTCGGCCTGCGTGCAGATGCCTTCGCTGGCCTCGGTGCAGCCGGTGCAGGACCGGCTCGGGCTGCCGGTGGTCTCGTCCGCGGTCTGCACCACCTGGCGCATGCTCAAGGCGCTGGAGCTGCCAGCCACGGTGCCTGGCGCCGGCGCGCTGCTGTCGGGTCGCTACTGAGCACCGGGCCGCCGCGATGTTGCC
>JAYUPN010000214.1:0-9324 GCA_043760065.1 Rubrivivax sp. | reverse complement strand
ACATGATCACCGACGACGACACCACGCTCTTCTTGAAGATCGCGTAGAGATCGCCGACCCCGATCTCGCGGTAGATCACCATGCCCACGACCAGCGCGTAGGCCACCGCCACCGCCGAAGCCTCGGTGGGCGTGAAGATGCCGCCGTAGATGCCGCCCAGGATGATCACCGGCATGAACAGCGCCCAGCTCGCCTGCCAGGTCGCGCGGCCCACGCCCAGACGGCCGTCGCCGTCGTCCTTGCCCCAGCCCTTCCACTTGCACCAGAGGAAGACGAAGAGCATCAGCGCGCCGCCGATCAGCAGGCCGGGGCCGACACCGGCGATGAAGAGCTCGCCGATCGAGACCTCGGCCGAGACGCCGTACAGGATCATCGGGATCGACGGCGGGATGATGACGCCGAGCTCGGCCGCGCTGGCCTGCAGCGCCGCCGCGTAGGGCGCCGGGTAGCCGTGCTTGATGAGTGCCGGGATCAGAATGGCGCCGATGGCGAAGGTGGTGGCCACGCTGCTGCCCGAGACGGCGGCGAAGATCATGCAGGTCAGCACGCACGTCATCGGCAGGCCGCCCTGCACGCCGCCAACCAGGCTCTTGGCGAATTCGACCAGGCGGCGGCTGATGCCGCCGGTCTCCATCAGGTTGCCGGCCAGGATGAAGAACGGAATCGCCGCGAGCGGAAACCGGTTGATGGACGAGAACATCTCCTTGACCGCGATCAGCATGTTCACGTTGCTGACCTGGATGCCCACCAACGCCGCCAGGCCGATTGACACCGCGACCGAGATGGTGAGTGCAAAGCACAGCACCATCGTCAGCACCATCGCGGTGCTCATAACGCGGTCTCCAGTTCCAGCCGCTGCGGATCCAGGTAGTTGCCGATGATCGCGATGGCGCTGAACACGCCGCCCACCGGCAGCGCCAGGTAGGCCCAGAACATCGATACGTCCTCCAGGCCGATCACGCTTTGCACGCTGCCGCGCTGCGCGTACTGCCAGCCGACGACGACGATCACCGACACCAGCACCAGCGCCGCCAGCGCCACCATAGCGTCGAGCGCGCGCTTGGTGCGCGGCCCGCTCCAGCGGTAGAGCACGTCGACGCTGACCATGGCGCCGATGCGGAAGGCCTGCGGGATGCCCAGGAACACCATCCAGATCAGGCTGAAGCGGATCAGCACCTCGGTCCACTCGGCCGGCCGCTCGATGACGAAGCGGGTGATGATCTGCCACAGCCCCAGGCTGGAAGCGACCACGAGCATGGCGCAGGCCAGCGCCGTGGCCAGCGCCGTGCTGAGCTGCTCGGCCTTGAGGAACGCAGCCTTCAAGCGGCGGTCACTTGAAGTTGCGGATGCGGTCGATGTTGGGCTTGCCGAACTGCTTTTCGAACTCCGCGTACACCGGCGTCAGCGCGGTCTGGAACCTGGCCTTGTCGACGTTCTCGACCACGCTCATGCCCTTGCCGCGCAACTCGGCCACGCCCTTGGCGTCGTCCTCGTCGACGCGCGCGCGGTTGGCCTTGGTGGCCTCGACCGCAGCGGCCAGGAAAGCCTGCTGGTCAGCCGCACCGAGCTTGTCGAAGGCGGCCTTGTTCATCAGGAAGATGGCCGGGCTGTAGACGTGGCCGGTCAGCGAGAGGTGCTTCTGCACCTGGTCGAACTTGGCCGCCATGATCACCGACAGCGGGTTCTCCTGGCCGTCGACCGTGCCCTGCTGCAGCGCGGTGAAGACCTCGGGGAAGGCCATCGGCGTGGTCACGATGCCGAAGCCCTTGTAGGCCGCCACGTGGACCGGGTTTTCCATCGTGCGCATCTTCAGGCCCTTCAGGTCTTCAGGCGCGTTGACGGCCCGCTTGCTGTTGGTCATGTGGCGCACGCCGTTCTCGGCCCAGGCCAGGGCCTTGAAGCCCTTGCTCTCGAATTCCTTGAGCATGTCCTGGCCGATCGGGCCGTCGAGCACGGCACGCGCATGCGCCTTGTCGCGGAACAGGAACGGGATGTCCAGGATGCGGGCCGCCGGCACGAAGTTGGGCACCGGGCCGGTGCTGCTGAGCGTCAGTTCCTGGGTGCCCAGCTGCACCGCCTCGATGCTCTCGCGCTCGCCACCCAGGCTGCCGGAATAGAAAGTCTGCACCTTGTAGCGGCCGGCGGTGCGCCGCTCGACTTCCTTGGCAAAGACATCGATGCCGATGCCCTGGTGCGAGTTCTGGCCGATGGAAATGCTGATCTTCATCGTCGTCTGGGCGCTGGCCGCGAGCGGGGCCAGCAGGGCAAAGGCCAGTGCGCTGGCCAGCAGGTTGAGCTTCTTCACGGTCGGATCTCCAGGGGCTGTGAGGGGTCAGACGAGGTTCTAGCGTATCTTTCGCGTTTTCGCCCCCGGTATCGTCCCCCATGGAAAGTCCGTCCCCGACCGGCCAGGTGAGCGGCCAAGCCACCGGCCACATCCGCCTGACCTCGCATCCTGGCCAGGGCACGGCCACCGGCGCGCCGGCCTTGAACTGGGGTGCTGCCGACCCGCAGCGGCGCGGCCCGGTGGTCGGCACCACCGCCAACCGCAGCCAACGCAACGTCATCGGCACCCACAGCGGCAGCTACGGTGTCTACCGTGCGCTGGCGGTTGCCGCCGGCAACCTGACCCGCGGCCACCGCGCCGACCTCACCGACACGTCCCCGACCGACCTCGTCGGGCCTTACCCGGCCTGGGCTGCTTTGGAGAGTGGCGCGAAGAAGATCGTCTCGATCGACCCCTGGGGCGCCAGCGTGCAGAGCGTCTTTGCCGAACAGTTGGCGCTGGGCTACGACATCCGGCCGACGATTGCCGTCACCAAGGCGCACATCCACCTGCCCGAGATCAAGCAGGCCATCGCCTTCCAGCGTCTGGCCATCGACGGCGAGGTGCTGCTGGACGACGCCAGCGCCACCGTCACCAAGGTGGCGGTCGAGCCGGTGTGGTGGCTGCCCGGCGTGGCCGAGCGCTTCAAGGTCGCCGAGGCCGACCTGCGCCGCGCCCTCTTCGAGGAGACCGGCGGCATGTACCCCGAGCTCGTCACGCGCAGCGACCTCGAGGTCTTCCTGCCGCCCATCGGCGGCCAGACGCTGTACGTCTTCGGCGAGATCCGCGACCTCGCCGACCCGAAGGTCACGCTGACCGCGCGCGTGCACGACGAGTGCAACGGCTCCGACGTCTTCGGCAGCGACATCTGCACCTGCCGGCCGTACCTGACGCATGCCATCGAGGAGTGCATCCGCGGCGCGCAGGCCGGCGGCGTGGGGCTCATCGCCTACAGCCGCAAGGAAGGCCGCGCCCTGGGCGAGGTCACCAAGTTCCTGGTCTACAACGCGCGCAAGCGGCAGTTGGGCGGCGACAGCGCCGACAAGTACTTCCTGCGCACCGAGTGCGTGGCCGGGGTGCAGGACATGCGCTTCCAGGAACTGATGCCCGACGTGCTGCATTGGCTGGGCATCCAAAAAATCCATCGACTGGTGAGCATGAGCAACGACAAATACGACGCGATCACGGGCAGCGGCATCGAAGTTGGCGAGCGGGTGCCGATCCCCGACGCGCTGATCCCGGCCGACGCCAAGGTGGAGATGGAAGCCAAGATCGCCGCCGGCTACTTCACCGACGGTGCCGTACCCACGGCTGCCGCCCTGGCCGCCGTCAAGGGGCGTGGCCTTGAGTGAGGCGCGGGTCCACTCCCCGGTCTCGGCGCATCCGCTGGCCCAGCTGCACGACCCGGCCACCATCCGTGCCCGCTGCAGGGCCGTGACGCGCAGCGTCGAGGCTGGCGTCAGTTCGAACTTCTCGATCAACCGCAGCCGGCTGCCCGCGGTGGCCGACCGCGTGGCGGCGCTGACGCTGCGGCGCTTCCCCGACCTGCGCATCCCGTTGCACAGCCGCTGGCGCCACTTCGAGGCCGGCGGCGTCGACCGCAAGGCCGAGCTGGACCAGGCGCTGACCGGCCGCAGCGTGGCCGAGCAGGCGCGCGCGCGCTTCGACCTGACGGTGGTGAGCGTGCTGCTCGACGCCGGCGCCGGGCCGCAGTGGAGCTACACCGAAAGCGCCAGCGGCCAGCAGTTCCAGCGCTCCGAAGGCCTGGGTGTGGCGAGCTTTCGCGCCTTCGTGGCCGGCACCTTCTCGGCGTCACCGCAGGACCCGCTGCGCGCCGACGCCGACGCCTTGCAACGCGTCGACGCCAGCCTGCTGCGCACGCTGTTCCAGAGCGGCAGCGACAACCCGATGGTCGGCCTGGACGGCCGTGCGGCGCTGCTGGCGAGGCTGGGCCAGGCGCTGCAGCGCGAAGCCGGGCGCAGCGGGCTCGAAGCCCGGCCCGGGCTGCTCTACGACCGGCTCACGAACCACGGCACGCTGCACGAGGTGGCGGCCAGTGCGATGCTGGGTGAACTGCTGCGCTCGCTGTCGCCGATCTGGCCCAGCGGCAGCACGGTGCAGGGGCTGGCCGCGGGCGACGTCTGGCCGCACCGCTGGGCCGGGTCCGAGGTCGGTGGGCCCGCCGCTGGCGCATCGGCGCTCGGCACCGATCGCACCACGGACGGCTGGGTGCCGTTGCACAAGCTGAGCCAGTGGCTGAGCTACTCGCTGCTGGAGCCGCTGCAGTGGGCGGGCGTCACCGTCACCGGAGTGGACGCGCTGACCGGCCTGCCCGAGTACCGCAACGGCGGCCTGCTGCTCGACGCCGGCGTCATCGTGCCGCGCGACCCGCGCCTGCTGACGCGCACCTGGAAGCCGCAGGACGAGTTCATCGTCGAGTGGCGCGCGCTCACGGTCACGCTGCTCGACGAGCTGGCGGCTCTGGTGCGCGAGCGCCTGGGCAAGTCCGCCGAAGAGCTGCCGCTGGCCTGCATCCTGGAAGGCGGCACCTGGGCTGCCGGCCGCGAGATCGCGAAGGAGCTGCGCGCCGACGGCGCGCCGCCGCTGCGCATCGAGAGCGACGGCACGATCTTCTAGCGCGCCGGCCCCGACCGTCCGCACCATGGACCGCGCCAGCGCACCTTTCGGCCGTCTGCTGCGCCACTGGCGCACGCAGCGCGGGCGTTCGCAGCTGGCGCTGGCGCTGCAGGCCGAGGTCTCGGCACGGCACCTGAGCTGGCTGGAGACCGGCAAGTCGCAGCCCAGCCGTGCCATGGTGCTCAAGCTGGCCGAGCAGTTGGACGTGCCGCTGCGCGAGCGCAACGCGCTGCTCGGCGCCGCCGGCTACGCGCCGCTGTACACCGAGCGGCCGCTGGCCGACCCCGGCCTGGCGGTCGCGCGCGGCGCCTTGCAGCGGCTGCTCGACGCCCACGAGCCCTGGCCCGCGCTGGCCGTCGACCGCCATTGGCAGCTGGTGGCGCACAACCGCATGGTGCCGCTGCTGCTGGCCGCCGCTGCGCCGGAGCTGCTGGTGCCGCCGGTGAACGTGTTGCGCGTGTCGCTTGATCCGCGCGGCCTGGCGCCGCAGGTCATCAACCTCGGGGCCTGGCGCGCCCACGTGCTGGCGCGGCTGCAGCGGCAGGTGGCCGTCACCGGCGACGCCGTGCTGGCGGCGCTGCTGGCCGAGCTGCGCGCGCTGCCGGTGCCCGAGAGCGGCGCCGACGACGACGCACCGGGCGTCACTTCCGACATCGCGGTGCCGCTGACGCTGCAAGGCCCGGCGGGCAGGCTGAACTTCATCACCACCGTCACCGTCTTCGGCGCGCCCCACGACATCACGGTGTCGGAGATTGCGGTGGAGACGCTGCTGCCCGCGGACGAGAGCACCGCCGCGGCGCTGCGCCAGATGCACCAGGCGCTGGCCTGACGGCGCGGCCTGCGCGGGCTCAGCCCTTGAAGGGATTGGCGGTGGCGAACCACAGGCCGATGCCGGAGGCGATGATGAAGGCGCCGTCGAGCACGCTCACCAGCAGGAATACCTTGCCTTGCAGCGGCTCCATCATCTCCGGCTGCCGCGCGCTGGCTTCCAGGTAGCGGCTGGCCATGATGCCGATGCCCAGGCAGGAGCCAATGGCGCCCATGCCGATCATGTGGCCGACGGCCAGGGGGACGAGGTCGATGCCGTTCATGCGCTGCACTCCCAGGTTGATGTGGCACCATCGTTGCCAATCGCACCCGGGCCGTCGATGACCTGCCAGGTCATGCCGCCGGCCCGCACAGGCATTCAAGGAGCCCCTTCGCATGAGCACCCCCGCCGTCCACGTCGTGACCCACCCGCTGGTGCAGCACAAGCTGACGCTGATGCGGCAGAAGGACCTGTCGACCAGCAGCTTCCGCCGCCTGCTCTACGAGCTGAGCATGCTGATGGCCTACGAAGTGACGCGCGACATGCCGACGCAGCTGATCGAGATCGAGACGCCGCTGGAGAAGATGCACTCACCCGTCATCGAGGGCCGCAAGACCGTGTTCGTGGTGATCATGCGCGCCGGCAGCGGCTTCCTGGACGGCATGCTCGAGGTCGTGCCGGGGGCGCGCGTCGGCCACATCGGCCTCTACCGCGACCCCAAGACGCTGGTCGCGGTGGAGTACTACTTCAAGATGCCGCACGAGATGCCCGAGCGCGACGCCATCGTGCTCGATCCGATGCTGGCCACCGGCAACTCGGCGGTGGCGGCCGTGGACCGGCTGAAGGAGACACAGCCGAAGTCGATCCGCTTCGTCAGCCTGCTGGCCGCGCCCGAAGGCCTGAAGAAGTTCCACCAGCACCATCCCGACGTGCCGGTGTTCACGGCTGCGATCGACCGCCAACTGAACGACCACGGCTACATCGTGCCGGGGCTGGGCGACGCGGGCGACCGCATCTTCGGCACCAAGTAGGCGCGGCGCTCAGCGGTCGTAGGGGTCGGCGAAGCCCAGCGCCCGCATCAGCTCGCTCTCGCGCGCTTCCATGACGCGGGCATCGTCCTCGTCTTCGTGGTCGTAGCCCTGCGCGTGCAGCGTGCCGTGCACGAGCAGGTGCGCGTAGTGCGCGGCCAGCTCGATGCGCTGCTCGAGCGCCTCCTGCTCGATCACCGGCGCGCACAGCACCAGGTCGGCCATCACCACGGGCGCGTGCTGGTAGTCGAAAGTCAGCACGTTGGTGGCGTGGTCCTGCTGCCGGAAGCCGAGGTTGAGCGCACGGCCCTCTTCGGCGCCGACGATGCGCACCGTGATCTCACCTTCGTGGGCCAGCGCCGTACGTACCCAGCGCGCGACGCGGTGGCGCGGCAGCAGCGCGCGGTGCGCAGCGTCGGCGAACTGCAGCGACAGGCGAAGCTCGGGCTTCATCCGCGGCTGGCGTCGGGCGGGCGCGCCCGCTCGTAGGCTTCGACGATGCGCGCCACGAGCGGGTGGCGCACCACGTCGGCCGCGGTGAAGTGCGTGAAGGCGATGCCCTCGACGCGCTGCAGCACCTGCGCCGCATCGACCAGCCCGCTGGGCATGCCCGGCGGCAGGTCGATCTGGCTGACGTCGCCGTTGACGAGGCACTTGCTGCCGAAGCCGATGCGCGTCAGGAACATCTTCATCTGCTCGCGCGTCGTGTTCTGCGCCTCGTCCAGGATCACGAAGGCGTGGTTGAGCGTGCGGCCGCGCATGAAGGCCAGCGGCGCGATCTCGATCAGGCCCTTGTCGAAGGCCTTGCTGACGCGGTCGAAGCCCATCAGGTCGTACAGCGCGTCGTACAGCGGCCGCAGGTAGGGGTCGACCTTCTGCGCCAGGTCACCGGGCAGGAAGCCCAGGCGCTCGCCGGCCTCGACTGCCGGGCGCGTGAGCACGATGCGCTGCACGCCCTGACGCTCGAGCGCGTCGACCGCGCAGGCCACGGCCAGGAAGGTCTTGCCGGTGCCGGCCGGGCCGATGCCGAAGGTGATGTCGTTGGACAGCATCTGGCGCAGGTACTGCATCTGGTTGGGCGTGCGCCCGCTCAGCTCGGAGTGGCGCGTGTGCAGCACCACCGGTTCTTCGTCGCTGCCTTTGTCCGGCGCGGCGGCGGCGCCGGCGGGCGCCGCGGCGTCGCGCAGCAGCAGCTGCAGCGTGCGTTCGCTGATCGCATCGCCGGCGCGCACATACAGCGTGTCGAGCAGCGCGGCCGTGCGCTCGACCGCGTCGCCCGGTCCCTGGATGCGGAAGCTCGCCTCACGCCGCTGCAGGCTCACGCCCAGGGCCGACTCGATCTGGCGCAGATGGGCATCCACCGGCCCGCACAGGTGGGCCAGGCGGCGGTTGTCGGGCTCTTCGATGGTGTGGCGTCGGATCAAGGCAGTGGTCAATAGCGCACGGGGCAGCATTGTCGCAGCGCGGCGGCGGCGCCGCCGCCGTGCAGAATCCGCCGCACGATGCGTGGACTGCTCTTGCTTGCCTGGGGACTGCTGCTGGCCCTCGTGCTCGGCCTGGCGCCAGGCCCGGTGCAAGCGCAGGTGCTGCGCATCGACCGCGCACTGACAGCCACCGGCGCGGGTGCGCAGTTTCCGGGTTTGCAACCCACCTCGACCGTCGAACTGCCCGACGAGTGGGCGCGCACGCGGCCCGGCTTCGAAGGTGCGCTGTGGTACCGGGCGCGCTTCCAGACCCCGCCGCTGGACGGCAACGGCGACCCGCTCGTGCTGTACATCGAGCAGGTGTGCAGCAACCTGGAGGTCTACCTCAACAGCCACCTGCTGCACAGCGGCGGCCGCATGACGCCGCCGCGCACCAACAACTGCAACCACCCGCAGATCGTGACGCTGCCGGCCACGCTGCTCAAGGCCGAGGGCAACGTGCTCGACATCCAGGTCGCCGGCCATGCCAAAACCGCGTCGGGGTCGCGGCTGCGCGCCGGCGGGCTGTCGGCGCTGGCCATCGGCGCGCAGGAGCAACTGGAGCCGCAGCACGCGCGCCAGCTGGCGCTGCAGGTGACGGCGCCGCAGGCGGTGAGTGCGACGCTGCTGCTGATGGGCGGCTTCATGTTCGTGCTGGGCTTCATCAACCGGCGCGAGAGCCATCTGGCCTACTTCGGCGCGCTGTGCGTGGGCTGGGCGCTGCTCAACCTGCGCCTGTGGCTGCGCGACGCGCCCTTGTCCCACCTGGCGGCGGAGTTCCTGGCCGTGGCCTTGCTGGGCTTCATCACCTGGGCGGCGGTGCAGTTCCTGCTGCGTTATGCCGGCGCGCGGCTGCACGCGGTCGACCGGGCGCTGCCACTGCAGTGTGCACTGCTCGCTCTCAGCATGCTGGCCGCCGGCTCGGCGCACTTCAACACCGCGGCCAACCTCTGGTATGGCGTGCTGGTGCTGGAGGTCGCGCTGGCTTCGCTCGTGCACCTGCGGCTGCGCCGCCACACGCGGTCGGTGTGGTTGATGGCCACGCTGCTGGGCCTGGTGGCG
>JAYUPN010000213.1:0-9351 GCA_043760065.1 Rubrivivax sp. | reverse complement strand
CCGCACGGCCGCCGCGCGCTGAAGGCCGGGCTGCAGGCCGACGGAGCGGCTGCGCGAAAACCCGCTGCGGCACGGCCGGGCCCCGGCCCACAATGGTCCGCACCCGAAGCCCTTTGCTGCAGGACCGACGATGCCCGAAACCGCCCTCGCCGCCAGCTCGCTGGCCCCCCTCATCGACGAAGCCTGCGCTGCCGTCGAAGCCGCCGTCGTCGCCTGGCGGCGCGACCTGCACCAGCACCCCGAGCTGGGCAACCGCGAGTTCCGCACCGCCGCCGTCGTCGCCGAACACCTGCGCGCGCTGGGCCTGGACGAGGTGCGCACCGGCGTCGCCCACACCGGCGTCGTCGGCGTGCTCAAGGGCGCGCTGCCGGGCCCGGTGGTGGCGTTGCGCGCCGACATGGACGGCCTGCCCGTCACCGAAGAGGTCGACCTGCCCTTTGCCAGCAAGGCGCGCGGCCACTGGAACGGCGAGGAAGTGGGCGTCATGCACGCCTGCGGCCACGACTGCCACGTCGCCATCCTGATGGGCGTGGCGCAGGTGCTGGCCGGGTTGCGCGGCCAGCTGCGCGGCAGCGTCAAGTTCATCTTCCAGCCGGCCGAGGAGATGCCGCCCGAAGGCGAGGACGGCGGTGCCAAGATGATGATTGCCGAAGGCGCGCTGGAAAGGCCGACGCCGAAGGTGATCTTCGGCCTGCACGTGACCTCGCGGCTGCCCACCGGCGTCGTCGGCTACCGGCCGGGGCCGACGATGGCCAGTTCGGACAAGCTCAAGATCACCGTGCACGGCCGCCAGACCCACGGCGCCGCACCGTGGCTGGGCGTGGACCCGATCGTCACCGCAGCGCAGGTCGTGCTGGGGCTGCAGACGGTGGTCAGCCGCACCATCGACCTCACCGAGGAGCCTGCGGTGGTGACCATCGGCGCCATCCGCGGCGGCGTGCGCGAGAACATCATCCCCGACAGCGTCGAGATGCGCGGCACCATCCGCACCTTCAACGAGGTCATGCGCGACGAGATCCACGAGCGCGTGACGACGCTGGCCGAAGCCGTCAGCCGCGGTTCGCGCGCCGGCTGCAAGGTCTGCATCGACAAGAACTACCCGGTGACCATCAACGACCCGGCGCTGACCGAGAAGATGGTGCCGACGATGCAGCGCGTGGCCGGTGAGAGGGGTTTGATGCTGGTGCCCAAGGTCACCGGCAGCGAGGACTTCAGCTTCTTCCAGCGTGTCGTGCCGGGGCTGTTCGTGTTCCTGGGCGTGACGGCGCCTGGCACCGACCCGCGCAAGGCCGCACCCAACCACTCGCCGCGCTTCCACGTCGACGACAGCGGCCTGCTGCTGGGCGTGCGCACGCTGGCGCACCTGGCCTGCGACTACCTCGAGTCCCCGGACTGAGGGGGGTCGGCCTGCTGAAGGTTCGCTGGCGCACGGACCGGTGCGCCGCCACTGCCGATAGTCGGCCGCAAGGCCCCTGGGGAGGGGCCGGCGCCAGGAGGCACGGTGGGAGCGAAGTCCAGTGGCTTGATCGCCCGCCTGATCGGCGCCGCCCTGCTCGTGCACGCGGGGTGGGCCGCCGCCACCACGGCGCCGCGCATCGAGGTCGTCTTCGTCGACCCCGGGGCCAGCTACAGCGCCTACTACGCCGACCTGCAGCGCACCGCGGTGGCGGCGGGCCAGACCTGGAGCCAGCACTTTGCCGGCGACTTCTCGGGCGTGGAGCTCACGGTGAGCATCAACTTCGCCGCGCTGGCCACCTCCAGCGGCCGCAGCCTGAGCAGCGCCTTTGCCGGCACCGCCGGCAGCGGCCTGACGCTGTGGGAGCAAGGTGCGGCGCACGAGCTGCGCACCGGGTTCGACGTCAATGGCGCCCTGCCCGACGTCGAGTTCAATTTCGGCAGCAGCGGCTACCTGCAGAGTGAACTCTGGTTCGACCCCGATCCGCTGCGCCGCACCGCCGCGGTGCCCGACGACCGCACCGACGCGATGTCGGTGCTGCTGCACGAGTGGGGCCACGCATGGGGCTTCAACGGCTGGATGGACGGCGCCACCGGCGCACTGCCGGGCAACTACGCCTCGACCTACGACGCGCACATCGTGCCCCAGACCAGCCCGGGCGGCACCGTGCTCGTCTTCCAGGGCGCGCAGGCCGTGAGCCTGTACGGCGGCGCGGTGCCGCTGACCTTCGGCAACTACGCCCACCTCAGCAACAGCGGCGGGCTGGGTGGCGCCGACCTGATCCCGGACCTGATGAACGGCGAGATCTTCTACCGCGGCACGCGCTACGAGGTGTCGGCGCTGGACCTGGCGATGCTGGCCGACGTCGGCCTGCCGGTGCTGGCGGCGGTGCCGGAGCCGGGTCGCGTGGCGCTGCTGCTGGCGGGGTTGGGTTGGGTCGTGGTTGAAGTGAAACGGCGCCGGCCTGGACGTTGAGTCAGCGCCGGCGCCCGGCTCGGATTGCAGAATGACGCTCGAATGGCCGGGACTGCCCGGCGCATGGGCGCATCTATCTTCAACACTCCTCGCGCTTGAAGCGCAGTTCAAGCACAACGCTGCGCACGTCCACCGCACAGACTCTGCGGCTGTCGAGTTGGAGGCACTTGATCAGCTCGGCCGCGTCAGCCAGGCAAGCCTCGCCCTTTTTCGGCGGCGCGGGCACCTTGGTGTCGGTGGGGGGCAGTTCTTCGAAACACGAGCCTTGCGGCAGCGGCACCTGCAATTGCACGGAGAGGCCGCTGGTCGCGATACCGCCGATCCTCTGACCGATGTTGACGACCCGGTTGGGCCGCAGGCAGCCTTTGAACGACACCCGGGCCGGCTTCGCGCCATGGCCACCGGCACCTTGAACACTGCCGTCGATCCAGCCGGAGAGCTGCGCGGTTGCCGCATCCAGCGAGCCGGCAAGGCGGCCGGCGACATGGCTTCCGTCTTCAGCGGTCAAGGCCACCGTCGCGTCGAATTGCTGGCCCTGCAGGCGGGCGTTGCTCAGCACGCCTTCGGCACGGCCGCTGACGTCACCGTCCAGCAAACCGCGCAGGCGGCCATCGAAGGGTGCTTCCAGCACGCTGCCCGCGCGTTGCGGCAGCTCGATCAGCGCATGCAGCCGGCGCTGCTCGCCGGGCTTGAGCAGCACACCTTCGACGGGCTCCAGGAAGCGCAGCTTCCAGTCGCGCGGCAGGCTGTGCGAGACCAGCAGATCGAGCGGGATTGCCTGGGGCCGCTCGTTGCCGACGAAGAAGCCGAAGCGCGCCATCATGCCAGGCACGAACGCGGCATAGGCCACGTTGCTCTGTACCTCGTTGTTGTGCGCGTTCACGTCGCTGATCGAGAACACCCGTGCGCGGGTGCAGAAGTGGTCGACCGTCTCGCCGACCTCGAGCGGCGGTATCCACCACTTGATGCGTGCCGTCGCCGGCGGGCTATTCTGGTCGGCGTCCGGAAAACTGCTCGCGCCGGCTGCCAGGTTGCCGATGCTGAGCGATTGAATGTTGCCGTCCTTGTCGGTCATCGGCAGCCAGGTGGCGCCGCCGGCGCTGATCTTGGTGTACTCGAATTGCACCTGGACGTTGTTCGCCGCAGCGGTGCCGACATTGCGCACACGGAAGTAGACGTCGTTTTCGAACTGCGTCGGGTTGCCGATGCCATCGAGCACATTGACCTTGGCGTTCCACTCCGAGCTGCCGCCGTTGTTGATGAACAGGTCGCGCGATGCCCAGTCCGGGCTTGAGAGTCCGACGTACGGGCGGGACATCCACCAGTCGGCGCCCCAGGTCAGGAAGGTGCAGTCGGCGCCGTAGTTGCTGCCCACCGGGTGCAGCCCGACCGCGTACCAGGCCAGGACCGTCGTCCTGTGCTCGAGCGAGCCGGCGCCGTACAGATCGATCGCCGCGCTGACGCAGCCATTGCGGATGGCGCGGAAGATGTTCTGGTCGTTGGCAGGCAGGCCGGTGGCCGCGCCGGCATTGCCCAGGTACTCGGCCACTGCGCGGTAGCAGATGCGCGCGGCCTTGTACACGCTGCGCCCATTGACCGTCTCGTGTCCCATGCCCCGCACCGGGATCAACGCGGGCGTTCGCAAGGCGCGCTGATGCACACCCCCTTGCGCCATCAGGTAGGCGGCGTGCGCCAGGATGTCGCCGCGGAAGTAGCGGGCACCTGTGCCCGTGATGTTGTTGCGGTCGTCCCAGTGGTCGAACTTGCTGCCGTCGAAGCAGGTGGTGTCGCGCGGGAAGGCGAGGTTGCGGAACATCAGTCCCGTCTGAGAGATGTCGCGCGCCATCCACCAGTCTCCGGTGTACAGGCCACCGAACACGTCCGACAGGCCCTCGTGCACAGCTGCGAACCAGTCGCTGTAGACCAAGCCCGGGTTGCCCATGCCATCGACGAAGCTGAAGTCGGTGACCGCGTGCTGGTACTCGTGCGCGACGATCGATTTCGAACCGGCCAGATAGTCGTAGGGGTTGGCCGCGTCGGTCGGGTCGCCGTCGAAGAAGGCCAGGTGCGCCACCCAGTGGCCGCTGACAAGGCCGGCATCGAAGAAGGCGTTGATCGAACGCGACGTGCCGGCGACGCCGTCAAAGCAGTGGGTGACGACGTTCAGCGTCTGGTTCGGCACCAACGGCGCGGCGTAGGCGCCGTCGTCCCAGCCGATGCGGCCGCCCAGGGCGGCATACCAGTCGTACAGGTCAGCCACCGTGGCGTGCGCGTCGGTCTCGGGCTGCTGCGAAGCGGTGCGCTCGGCATCGGTGGTGTTCGCGGCGGCGCGGTTCCAGGCAAAGTCTGCGTCGGTGTCTTCCGAAACCGGAATCGTGCCGCCGTCGATCAGCGATGGGATGCTCGGGTAGACCCATGCGCTGTTGGCATTGGCGTCGTAGGTGATGATGCTGCGCGCGCGCGTGGTGTCCTTCAGCCGGTAGGTGCCGGTCATGTCCTGGCGCACGATGTTGAGGCTGCGGCTGGTGAAGGGCCCGCCCAGCGGCAGCGTGCCAATGCCGCTGCCGGTGGCAGCGTTCTCGGCGCCTTTTCTCATCGGCGCGAAAAGGAAGAGTTCGCCGCTCTCGGCATCAAAGAACATCTGGCCGAAGGCGATGATGTCGCGAGCCTTCTCAGGGTCTTCCTGCTCTTCTTTGGGCAGCCTCGCATAGCCGTGCGTCGCCCAGGCGAGCAGCATGCGCTCATGCCATGGATACACAACCAGCCGCGGTGCCTGCATCAGCGGGAACAGGGACTCGTCCTGCCGCTTCATGCGGGCGGCCAGCTCGGCCAGGCCGTCCAGCCCCCTGAGGCCCTTGAGCACGATGGCGCCCAGCTGATCTGCCTTCACCTTCAGGTTGTTCGCCGGCTGGGTCGTGGTGTAGCAGGCGCTCTGCAATTCGACCATGCGGCCATCGGGCGCGAAGTGCGCAACAAGCTTGCTACCGTAGACCTCGATCGCCTGGCGTCTGGGGCCATCGCCCAGGGCGTGTTGCTGTTGGAACTGCAGGTGCGTGAAGCCGATCGCATCGGACTTGCTTCGTACCGGGCGCAATGAAGCCACGCCCCCGGGCAGGCCGAAGAGCTCACCGTAGCGTTTCAGGAAGTCTGCAACGCGCGCAGCGCGCGCGGCAACGTCGTCGCCCTGGGCTTGCGGGCGCGTGGCGACGAGGTCGTGCGCACGCGCAAAAGCCAGCCCGCCGCGCACCGGATCCCAGTCGTGGCTGAAGTCGCGCTGGGTCTGCTCCAGCAGGTCGATGAGTTGCTTCTGCGAAGGCGTGGGTTGGGTTTGCGGCATGACGTGAGCTCCGTTTGAAGGGGTGAGCACACCTTAGGCCGCCCCGACGGCGCCGACATCACCACTTGGGGTGTTCGCAGAGCTTCGAGTTAGGGTGGACGGCGTACTTGCCTTGTCAGGCAGGCAGGACTGCCAAGGGGGCCCGCCCTCCCTCGTCGTTACTTGCCCGCGACCGCCGCGAGCACGCCGCTGTGGTGGGTGAAGGTGGTGGCTCCTCCCACCCGGCCACACTAGGTATCCAACCCACTGATCTGGATCGAGCCGTCGATGGCCCACGAGCGCTTGATGCGCGACACGTGCGCCATCAGCTCCCTCGTCGCCATCTCGGGGTGGCCGCGGTCCAGGTGCTCCTGGATCGAGCTGTTCTCGGCGCTGTCGCCGATGAACAGGTTCTGCGCGTAGCCGAAGAAGGCCTGGTAGCGCTGCTTGGCGGCAGCCTCGATCGCGGCCTGGCTGAGGTCGCCCACCACCGGCGTGCGCGCCAGTGCGATCGAGCCGCGCTGTTCCAGCAGCAGTTTGGCTTCGGACCACTTCTTCTTCTCGAGCGACTTGCTGTAGTGCTGCGAGATGTCGAATGACGACACCACGTGCCGCCGCGCCAGCGCCTTGCCGCCGCGCGTGCCCACGTTCACCAGCTTGCCCTTGCTGTTGGTCCTTAGCTCGCTCTTGTCGGCGTGTTGCTCGGCGATATCGTGCTTTTGCTTAGGGCTGAAGCTGCCGCGCGGCAGCGGGAAGGACTTGACCGGCGCGTCGGCCAGCTGCCAGTCCTTGAGCGTGAACACGATGTGGTTGGCCAGCGCGCCGAGCTTGATGTCGAGTTCGGCGGCCTTGGCTTCGGCCTCGGTCTTGGGCGTGCCGGTGACGGCCGGGCTTTGGTTGTTGTCGTAGGCCACCAGCGCTTGTTGGATGGACCCGATCACCGCCTCCTGCGTCTTCGCCTTGCCGACCGGCTCGGTGCGCTTGGCGCCCTTGATGGCGCTGTTGCGCTGCGCCTGCCCGTCCAGGAAAGCCGAGGGCAGCTGCGGCGCGGAGCGCAGCACCAGCCGCGCCGTGCGCGCGCTGCTGCCGTCGAAGGTGAGGGTGTGGCTCTGGCCGTCGGCGTTGACCGGCACGCGTTTGCGCCACCAGTTCAGGATCTTCTGCGCGCCGGCCTTGACCTTGCCGACGAAGACCTTGGCCATGCGCTGGATCCAGCCCACCAGCCGGTCCAGCGCGCGGTCGATCGGCGCGCGCACGCGTTCGAGCACGGCGCGCACCTTGTCGGCGACGCGGCCCAGGCCGACGAAGCCGGCCAGGAAGTTGATGGCCAGGCTCAGCAGCCCGGCCAGCACGTTCTCGACCCGCTGCGCAGCGGCGGCGATGTTGCCGGCGGCGATGGCGGCGATCGAATCGACGAAGGCGCCGATGACCTCGGCGATGCGCCGCAGCTGCGCGATGAAGGTCTGGATCGTGTCCCAGATGGCGATGATCGCGGTGATGAAGCCGGCACCGGGGATGAACATCGCGATCAGCTTGGGGATGGCGCGCGTGACGGCGAAGTTGACCACCATGTCGATGATGCCGCCGATGACCATCGAGCCCAGGTCGGACAGCGATTCCTTCAGCTGCGCCCAGGCCGCCGCGGGGCCGTCGGTGACGAGCGTGCGCACGACGTCGAAGCCCATCTCCATCGCGACGACGGCCGGTTCGCCCAGGGCGCGCACCATCTTGCCGCGCAGGTTGGCGTAGCTCAGCCCCAGCACCGAGAGGCCGAACTTCAGCAGCTCGGGCAGCGCAAACGACGCCGGGATGTAGATGCCCGGCAGCGAACCGGTCAGCCAGTTCAGCAGCCCCGTCTTCAGGTGCGTCAGGAAGCGGCCGGCAAAACGCTGGAAGCCGCCCTTGGCCGCGCGCACCAGGTTGCCGATGAAGCCGATCGGGTTGCGGAAGATGCTCTGCAGCGCACCGCCGGCGCGTCTCAGGTAACCCATCGCAGACGGTGCGACGACGCTGAAGATGATCTCCAGCAGCTTGATCACCGTGCCCAGCGCCCAGCTCATGAAGCCGCCGACGAAGCTTTCGAAGACGCCGGCGATCTTGGCGAAGGCGCGCGGCACGAGCACGATGTCCATCAGCTCCAGCGAGCGCAGCGCGTTCATGAACAGCGTCGGGATCTGGCTCGCGTAGGCCAGCGCGCCGGCCAGTGCACCCTGGAACCAGGCCCAGGCCTGGCCGATGGCGTTGCCGCGCTGGATGTTCTGCCACACCTCGTCCTGGCCGATGAGCGTCATGAAGCCGCCGATCATGGCCGCCGGTGTGCGCGGGACGGGGTCGCCGGTGACGGGGTCGAAACCGAGCACGGCCTTGAGCAAGGGGTAGGCGCGCGTGCCCTCGGCCAGTTTTCCGAGCGGCCGCAGGATGGCGTTCTTGACGAACTCGACGATGCCGCCGATGAGCTGGCTGCCGAAGCTGATGACCTGCTCGATCGGCGTCGTCACCAGCCGCACCGCGCGGTCCCACAGGCCGCCGAGGTCGAAGATGTCGGTCCAGCTCAGCGAGTCCAGGAAGTCGTCGATGGCGCTGCGGATGTTGCTGCCGATGTCGGACAGCGCCGCGAGCTGGCCTTCGGCCCACGCCGCCACCTGGTCGACGATGCCGTGGTTGTCCAGCGCCTGCGTGATCAGCGCGCCGCCGGGCAGCAGCTCGATCAGCGCGCGCAGCAGGTTGGCCGCGCTGCGGCTGACGCTGCGCATGGTGATCGGGTTGAAGCCGATCAGCAGCGTGAACATGCGGAATCCGGGGATGTGGTTGGCCTTGTCGGCAAACCAGTCCAGCGCGTCGGAGATGCCCAGCCGCTGCACGCGCGGCGCGCTGCGTTCGCGCACCACGGGCGGCGCGTGCAGCGCCGCGCTGTCGACGCTGCGCATCACCTGCGCGCCTTGCTGCGCGCCGCCCTGCTGCACGGTGTGCACCAGTTCGTGGGCCAGCAGTTCACGCCCGGGCCCGCTGTCGGGCTGGAAGCGGTTGCGGCCGAAGTGGATGTCGCGCCCGACCGTGAAGGCCGCGGCATTGAGGCGCCGGCTGGCCTGCGCCGAGGCGTCGCCGGTGTGCACGCGCACGGCCGAGAAGTTGGCGCCCAGCCGCGGCTCCATGTCGCGGCGCACGCGGCGCGGCAAGGGCTGGCCGCTGCCTGCGTGGCCGAGCCCGGGCACCAGGTGGTCGAAGCGCGCCGTCGACGGTGACCCGGCTGCCGATGCGCGTGCCGCCGCCGGCGGTGCCGGCATCGACACCACGCGGCGCGCCACGCGCACGGCCTCGCGCTCGGCGCTGTCCTGCGGGCTCGACACGCGCACCGGCGCCGGCGCTGCGCGTGCCGGTGCCGCCGGCCGTTTCAGGCTCAGGCCGGCTACGGTGGGCTTGACGAAGGCCGCCCGCGTGACCAGCGGGGCGCGGACGTTGGCGGGTACCGTGCTCATGGCGTCGAAGCGGCGCCCCTAGCCGGCGCGGCCTTCCTTCAGCAACTCGCGGCGCACGCCTTCGTCGACGTCCTCCGCCCGCACCCCGCTTTGATCACGCCCCAGCGCGCGCAGGCAGGCATAACGCA
>JAYUPN010000212.1:0-9379 GCA_043760065.1 Rubrivivax sp. | reverse complement strand
ACGTGCGCACCGCACGCGCCAAGGGCATGACCGAGCGCGTGGTGCTGTTCCGCCACGTGCTGCGCAACGCGATGATCCCGATCCTGACCAACATCGGCCTGCAGCTGCCCGGCATCTTCGTCGGCAGCTTTCTGATCGAGGTCTTCTTCTCGATCCCGGGACTCGGCCGCGAGGTGCTGCTGGCGGTCAACCGCAGCGACTTCCCGGTCATTCAGGCGGTGACGATCTACCTGGCGGTGCTGACGATGGTCATCAACCTGCTGACCGACCTGGCCTACAAGATCGCCGACCCGCGGGTGGTGCTCAAGTGAGCGCGGTGCTTTCCGCGGACGGCGCAGCGGACACCGCGCAGCAAAAGAGCGAGGGCGTCTGGCACGCCGCGTGGCGCCGCTTCAGGGCCGACCGCGTCGGGCTCGTGAGCCTGATTGTGGTGCTGTTCTTCATCGGCCTGATCATCCTGTCGGGCGCCGGCTTCGTGGCCAAGAACTGGCAGACCGAGGTCGGCGTGCCCAACGCGCCGCCCACCGTGATGGGCCCGGCGGCGCCGCAGGCCGCCAGCGTCATCGAAACGCCCAAGGGGCCCAACGTCGACTTGTCGGCCGTCGACCCGCTGGCGCCGCGCTACAAGGAGTGGGACGAGCGCGCCAGGCAGTTCCAGAGTTCGGAAACCGTGAAGGCCACGACGCTGCCCTTCGGCGGCGACCGCCTGGGCCGCGACGTGCTGCAAAAGGCCGTCAAGGGCACCGAGATCAGCGTCTTCGTCGGCGTCATGGCGGCACTCGTGGCCACCACCATCGGCGTGCTGCTCGGTGCTTTTGGCGGCTTCTTCGGCGGCAAGGTCGGCGACCTGCTGGAGTGGGTCTACAACGTCTTCGAGTCGATCCCCAACATCCTGCTCATCTTCGCCTTTGCGGCGGTGGTCGGGCGCGGCGTCGAGAGCGTGGTCATCATCCTGGCGCTGACCGGCTGGACCGGCATGTACCGCCAGGTGCGCGCCGAGTTCATCAAGCACGCCAGCCGCGAATACGTGCGCAGCGCCGAGGCCATCGGCGCCAGCAAGCTGAGCCGCATGTTCAAGCACATCCTGCCCAACGTCAGCCACGTCGTGCTGGTGCGCATGGGCCTCTTGACGGTGGGCTTCATCAAGGCCGAGGTCATCCTGTCGTACCTGGGCCTGGGCGTGCGCGTCGACCAGGTGTCCTGGGGCACGATGCTGGCCGAAGCGCAGAGTGAACTGATCCTGGGCCACTGGTGGCAGCTGGCTGCGGCGACGCTCTTCATGGCCGTCTTCGTGACCGCGTTTTCGCTCATGGCCGACGCGCTGCGCGATGCGCTGGACCCGAAGTTGAGAGGGCTGGAATGAGCATGCTGCTGTCGATCCAGGACCTGAAAGTCTCTTTCCGCATGGGCAAGGGCGTGCTCGCCGAGGCCGTCAAGGGCGTGTCTTTCGACATCCCCGAGAACACCACCGTCGCGCTGGTGGGCGAGTCGGGCTCGGGCAAGAGCGTGACCGCGATGAGCGTGCTCAACCTGCTGCCCGACAACGCCGTGCGCAGCGGCCGCATCGTCTTTCATCCAGAGGGACAGCAAGGCCGCGAGATGCTCAACTGCATGCTGGCCGAACTGCAAGCGCTGCGCGGCAAGGAAATCGCCTGCGTGTTCCAGGACCCGATGAGCTCGCTCAACCCGGTGTTCGACGTCGGCCAGCAGCTGTGCGAGCCGCTGATGAAGCACATGGGCCTGTCGCGCGCGGCGGCATTGAAGCGGGCTGAAGAATTGCTGACCGAGGTCGGCATCCCCGAGCCCAGGCGCCGTCTGACGAGCTACCCGCACGAGATGTCCGGCGGCCAGCAGCAGCGCGTGATGATCGCGATGGCGCTGTCCTGCGAGCCGCGGCTGCTGATCGCCGACGAGCCGACGACGGCGCTGGACGTGACGATCCAGCGCCAGATCCTGGAGCTGCTGGCGCGGCTGAAGACCGAGCGCCGCATGAGCGTGCTCTTCATCAGCCACGACCTGGGCCTGGTCGGAGAGATCGCCGACCGCGTGGTCGTGATGCGCAATGGCATCGTGCGCGAACAGGGCCCCGTGGCGCGCATCTTCGAGGCACCTCAGGACGACTACACGAAGGCGCTGCTGGCCTGCCGACCCAGCCTGGTGGGCAACCCGACGCGGCTGATGGTCATCGATGATCACATCGCCGGGCGCGGCGCCGCGACGCAGTTCAAGGCCAAGGACCCAGGTGCCCCGGTGGTGCTGGAAGTGCGCTCGCTGGCCAAGAGCTTCTGGCTCAAGCAGGGCCTGTTCGGCAAGCGCGAGTTCAAGGCCGTGCAGGACGTGAACTTCCAGCTGCGCAAGGGCCACACGCTGGGCGTGGTGGGCGAATCGGGGTCGGGCAAGACGACGATGGGCCTGACGCTGCTGCGCCTGCACGAACCGACCGGCGGCGAGGTCATCTTCGATGGCCGCAACCTGCTCAAGCTGTCCGACCGCGAGCGCCAGCTGATGCGCCGGCGCATCCAGATCGTGTTCCAGAACCCGTACGCGAGCCTGAATCCGCGCTTCACGATCGGCCAGACGCTGGTCGAGCCGATGGTCATCCACGGCATTGGCCGTGACCTGGCCGAACGCGAGCAGCGCGCGCGCACGCTGCTGGAGAAAGTGGGTCTTGACGGCCGCGCCTTCGGCAAGTACCCGCACGAGTTTTCCGGCGGCCAGCGCCAGCGCGTGGCCATCGCACGCTGCCTGACGCTCAACCCCGAGGTGCTGGTGCTCGACGAGGCCGTCTCGGCGCTGGACGTCAGCGTGCAGGCGCAGGTGCTCAACCTGCTGAAGGACCTGCAGGACGAGTTCGGCCTGAGCTACGTCTTCATCAGCCACGATCTGGCGGTGGTGCGCTTCATCAGCGACGAGGTGCTGGTGATGAAGGACGGCGTCGTCGTCGAACAGGCCAGCGCAGCGCAGATCCTGGCCGCGCCGCGCGAGGAGTACACGAAGCGGCTGCTGGCGGCGATTCCGCGAGGGTATCGAGCGGCAGTGGCCTGACCCGCGCGCAGGCGCGGAGTCCCCGTGTCGGCAGCGCAACGACCGAAGACTGGCGCGTTGAGATTGCAGCAGCTATGATGCTCCGAACTGTATAAATATCCATATGCGCATCGCTGGACTCTTCGCAGGCATCGGCGGCTTTGAGCTCGGAATGGCCAGGGCAGGTCACACAACCGAACTGCTGTGCGACGTGCTGCCCACGTCACGAGCCGTACTGACAGCTCGATTCCCTGCTGTCGAGTATCGGGATGACATCACCGCACTGAAGTCACTGCCGACATGCGTCGACGCAATTTGCGCGGGCTTTCCATGTCAGGACTTGAGTCAAGCCGGCAGGACTGCGGGCATAGGCGGCGATCGATCCGGGCTCATTGGCGAGGTCTTCCGCCTGCTCTCGCGCCGCCGGGTGGATACCGTCGTTCTTGAGAACGTGCCGTTCATGCTTCAGCTCAGTGGCGGTGACGCCATGCGGGCAATCATCGATGAACTTGAGCGCCGGAAGTACCGTTGGGCCTATCGAGTCGTGGACAGCTACGGCTTCGGCGTCCCTCAGCGACGCGAGCGTGTCTTTCTAGTCGCTTCGCGGTCCCTTGATCCTGCTTCGGTGCTGCTTGTCGATGACAAGCCGGTGCCTCGCCCGTTGACTTCCCTGGGTAAGCTGGCCCACGGTTTCTACTGGACCGAGGGCTTGGGGGGCCTCGGTTGGGCTGTCGACTCGGTCCCAACCTTGAAGAACGGAAGCACCATCGGTATTCCATCGCCACCGGCGGTACTGATGCCCGATGGCAGGCTCATCAAGCCCGGATTGCACGATGTTGAGCGTCTACAGGGATTCGAGGCGGGTTGGACCTCGCCAGCTGAGCTTGTCGCGCGATCAGCTTGCCGCTGGGGACTGTTGGGCAGTGCGGTAACGGTGCCGGTGGCCGAGTGGGTGGGACAGCGTATGGCTGCCCCTGGCACCTACGACAAGGCGACCGACCGGGAGTTTCCGCTCGCAGGAAGGGCGCCGCGCGCCGCTCGATTCGACGGCATGAAACGTTTTGCCGTTGCCATTGGCACCGACCCGATCGGCCTGCGGCCGCCACCTCTGGCTGAGTTTCTGACCGACTTGCATGGTCAGGCGCTGCTGTCTCTGAAGGCCACGTCTGGGTTCCTGGGCCGGACGCGCCGCGCCAAGTTGCGATTTGAGCCGGGCTTCATAGAAGCAGTCGAGCGCCATGAGTCACGCATGAAGTTGCTGGACGATTCGATTCGTCAACGCGAACTGGAACTGCTGGCCGCCTGATCAGGGGAGTCGGCTTCGATACTCAGCGCAAAGCGCGCGGATCATCCGTTCGTAGTGAAAGTGGTCCGACGTCCTCGGCGCTGCCGCGCTGGAGGAAAGTGAAACGGGCGATCCGTCATTCTTGCAATCAATGACCGTCGCCCCAATCACGTCGTAGCCGATGTCCCTGCTGTTTCGTGCAAGGGGTATGGCCGTTCCAAGCATCTGCAGCACGCGTCGAGCGTCCTCAGGCTGCGAATGCAAGTTGACCTTGCCCTTTCCCCCTGGGCTGACAAACGAGCCAGCTGCATTGACGAGCGAACACGAGACCGTGATGCAACGCGGCGATGCCATGCGCGCGAGGTAGCCGGTGGCCAGAATCTCGGCGTGCAAGCGAGGCAGTGACTTGACGTGCTCGGTCATGCATGCCTTCGCTTCGAGTGCGACCGCCACCTCGGAAACATCATCTCGGCGATCCTCGAACAAGACCGGCAACCCGGACAGTGCAGTCGTCTCTGTCGCGTCCAGCACGATCCCATATCGAGAGCTCAGGTCCGCGAAAGTTGCGCGGGTGCCTGGCTGCCGGCCCGGCGGCACCACCGTCACGACAAGATCGAGTGTCTTGTTGATGGGACCGACCATCACGTGGTTGATGCGAAATGCAAGCCTGCCCTGACGGGCGTGCGCTTGCAGCACATCGCATTGGGCCAACAGGTCGAACAGAACGGTCCAGCACGCGACCTTGGAGTGCGTGTCGCTCCGAGAGTGGTACTGCCATGCACGCCTGTCGGCACCACGGCTCGTGGCTTGGCTCATCGTGCGAGTCAGAATGGTCGGCCCCATGACTGCCAGCATGCGCATATCTCCTCAAGCAGTGCCCGCGTTCAAGCAATCCGCCTGGCGCGGCGACTTGCCCGGAAGAGGATTCGCGACCGCCCGCAGCGCCACGGACTCTTTGGCCCTAGTGTCAATCATCCGGCTTGCCGAACCCGCCCTCGACCCAGCGCGTGGCGCTGGCCTGGTTGATGCGGAAGCCGGCCGCCACCTTCTGCTGCGCCACCTGCTGGCCGCCGGCGTCGGTGGCCGCCAGCATCGCATAGGGCTCCATCTCGTCGGCCACGACGTCCAGCGTCACCTGCCAGCGGCCGGCTGCGGTGACGACGTCGAAGGACTTGTGCAGCGTCGCGTGCAGGTGCTGCTCGTGGCGGCGCACGACCTCGGACGCCGTCTTCACCAGCGTGTTGAAGGCGTTGGTGTCCAGCGGCTTGGGGTTCTTCTTGTCGCGGCCCATCGTCCACGGCCCCACCAGGGCCGGTTCTTCCTGACCTTGCAGCAGCATCTCGACGGCCCAGCCTTCGTCGTCCTCGTTCTTGATGACGCGGGCGGTCCAGCCGTTGTCGCGCCACAGGCGCGGTTCCTTGATGACTTCGGCGGTGTCGTCTTCCATGGCCCCGATGCTAAGGGCCCGCGGCCTTCAGGCGGCGACGATGGGAATGCGCCGCGCGGCCGGGCTGCCGTCGACCGCGCGCGCCCGCAGCTGCCCGCAGCCGGCGTCGACGTCCTGCCCCGCCGATTGCCGCAGCTTGGTCAGGATGCCGCGCCGGTGCAGCGTGCGCGCGATCTCGGCCGCGCGCTCCCAGCTCGGCCGCCGCCACGGCATGCCCGCGACCGCGTTGTACGGGATCATGTTCATCAACGCGTACTTGCCCGACAGCAGCCGCACGATGCCCTCGATCTCGTCGACGCCGTCGTTGACGCCTTCGATCAACGTCCACTGGTACTGGATCGGGTAGCCGGTGGCGCGCGCGTAGGCCTCGCCGGATGCCACCAGGTCCACCGGGTCGAAGCGCGGCGCGCGCGGCAGCAGCTGCGCGCGCAGCTCGGCCTTGGTGGTGTGCAGCGACAGCGCCAGCGCGGGCTTGACGCGCTCGCGCGGCAGCCGCTCGAAGACCCGCGCGTCGCCGACGGTGGAGAAGACCAGGTTCTTGTGGCCGATGGCGCCGCCGCTGCCCAGCAGGTCGATCGCCTCCAGCACGGCGTCCAGGTTGTGCGCCGGCTCACCCATGCCCATGAAGACGACCTTCTTCACCGGCCGGTGCGGGAACTCGGTGCGCGCCAGCGCGACCTGGGCCACGATCTCGGCGCTGCCCAGCTGGCGCAGCAGGCCGCCGGTGCCGGTCATGCAGAAGACGCAGCCCACCGCGCAGCCGACTTGGGTGCTGACGCACAAACCGTCGCGGGGCAGCAGCACGCTCTCCACCGTCTGGCCGTCGTGCAGGCCCACCAGCAGCCGCGCAGAACCATCCTCGCCCGGGTGTTGCGATTGCAGCGTCGCCAGCGCGGTGAGCTCCAGGCCCAGCGCCGGCAAGGCCCGGCGAACCGCCTGCGGCATGAAGTCTTCCAGCCGCCGCCGCCCGCCGTCCTGCGGCTGCGCACAGGCCCAGCGGCGCAGCACGCGTTCTTCGTGCTTGGGGCCGGCGCCGAGGGCGCGCAGGCGCTGCCGGATGTCGCTGATGTTCATCGGCTCAGCCGTGCAACGCTGCCACGTGGTGGCGCAGGTGGTCTTCGATCACGCTGGCGATGAAGTAATAGCCGTGGTCGTAGCCTTCGTGCCGGCGCAGCGTCAACAGCTGGCCCGACGCGGCGCAGGCTTCTTCCAGCAGGTGCGGGTGCAACTGCTCGGCCAGGAACTTGTCGGCCAGGCCCTGGTCGACGAGCAGCAGTCCCGGCAGGCGAGCGCCCGAACGGATCAGTTCGGTGGCGTCGTGCGCGGCCCAGGCGCTGCGGTCATCGCCGAGGTAGCCGCTGAAGGCCTTGATGCCCCACGGGCACTGGCTGGGTGCGTTGATCGGTGCCAGCGCGCTGACGCTGTGGAACAGGCCCGGATGGCGCAGCGCCAGCGTCAACGCGCCGTGCCCGCCCATGCTGTGGCCGCAGATGCCGATGCGGCCGGTTTGCAGCGGAAAGTGCTGCGCCAGCAAGGCCGGCAACTCCTGCGTGACGTAGCTTTCCATGCGCCAGTGCCTGGCCCACGGTGTCTGCGTGGCATCGAGATAGAAACCTGCCGCGGTGCCGAAGTCCCAGCTCGCGTCGGCATCTTCGACGCCGGTGCTGCGCGGGCTGGTGTCGGGCGTCACCAGCATCAGTCCCAACTGCGCCGCCACACGCTGCGCGCCGGCCTTGATGGTGAAGGTCTGCTCGTTGCAGGTCAGGCCCGCCAGGTACACCAGCGCCGGCACCGGCCGCACCAGGGCCTGCGGCGGCCGGAACACGCCCAGCCGCATCGGCAGCCCGATGGCCGCCGAATCGTGCTGGTAGAAGCCCTGCACGCCACCGAAGCAGGCGTGCTCGGACAGCGTCTGCATCGCCATCAATACACGACCACGCTGCGGATGCTTTCGCCGCGCTCCATCAGTTCGAAGCCGTGGTTGATGTCCTCAAGCTTGAGCGTGTGCGTGATCAGCGGGTCGATCTGGATCTTGCCTTCCATGTACCAGTCGACGATCTTGGGCACGTCGGTGCGGCCCCGGGCGCCGCCAAAAGCGGAGCCTTCCCATCTTCGGCCGGTGACCAGCTGGAACGGCCGTGTCGAGATCTCCTGCCCCGCCGCCGCCACGCCGATGATGATGCTGCGGCCCCAGCCCTTGTGGCAGCACTCCAGTGCCTGGCGCATGGTGGTGGTGTTGCCGATGCACTCGAAGCTGTAGTCGGCGCCGCCGTCGGTCAGCTGAACGATGGCATCCACGACGTTGGGCACGTTCTTGGGGTTGATGAAGTGCGTCATGCCGAAGCGCCGCGCCATCAACTCGCGCGCCGGGTTGAGGTCGATGCCAATGATCTTGTCGGCGCCCACCATCTTCGCGCCCTGGATCACGTTCAGGCCGATGCCGCCGAGGCCGAACACCGCGACGTTGGCGCCGGCCTCGACACCGGCGCTGAAGATCACCGCGCCGACCCCGGTCGTGACGCCGCAGCCGATGTAGCAGACCTTGTCGAAAGGCGCGTCGGAGCGGATCCTGGCCAGCGCGATCTCTGGCACCACGATGTGGTTGGCGAAGGTGCTGGTGCCCATGTAGTGCAGGATCGGCTGGCCGGCGATGCTGAAGCGGCTGGTGCCGTCGGGCATCAGCCCCTTGCCCTGCGTGCCGCGGATCAGCTGGCACAGGTTGGTCTTGCGCGAGAGGCAGAACTTGCAGCCGCGGCACTCGGGCGTGTACAGCGGGATCACGTGGTCGCCGGCTTGCAGGCTCTTCACGCCGGCGCCGACCTCGAGCACCACGCCCGCGCCCTCGTGGCCCAGGATGGCCGGGAACAGGCCTTCGGGGTCGGCCCCCGACAGCGTGTAGTGGTCGGTGTGGCAGATGCCGGTGGCCTTGATCTCGACCAGCACCTCGCCGGCCCGCGGGCCTTCGAGGTCGACGGTCTCGATGGTCAATGGGGCGCCGGCCTTCCAGGCCACGGCTGCGCGGGTTTTCATGGGGCGGACTCCTGGGGATCGGGCGCGCACGCAAGGCGCGCGGGTTCGCGGCCTATTGTGCCGAGGGCGCTGCGGGCGCGCCGGCGCGGCGCGGTCGAAGTCAAAAGGGGCCTGTCCAGGCGCCTGCACGGCGAGCCCGCGCCCATGCCCCGACAATCGGCCACATGCTGTTGTCCCGAACTGCCGTGCGCCTGCTGGCGCTGATGTGCTGGACCGCGTTGCCGGCCTGGTCCCAGAGCCCCCCCAGCGCTGCCGGCACGGCCGCATCGGCACCGGCGCGGCCGGCGTCTGCCGCTGCGCCGGCACGCGCTGCGTCGGCGGCGCCTGCGGCGTCCCCGCAGCGCGTGGAGATCACCGGCGGCCGCGACAGCGACACCGACCAGCGGCGCCGGTCGACGGCGTCGAAGATCATCATCGGCCGCGAAGAGATCGACAAGTTCGGCGACGCCACCGTGGGCGAAGTGCTGCGCCGGCTGCCCGGCGTCACCACCCCCGGCGCACCCGGCCGCGGTGGCCCGCCGCGCATGCGCGGCCTGGGCAACGGCTTCACGCAATTGCTGATCGACGGGCAGCGCGTGCCGCCCGGTTTCAGC
>JAYUPN010000211.1:0-9399 GCA_043760065.1 Rubrivivax sp. | reverse complement strand
TGTCGCTGCTGGTCAGCCTGGCGCAGCAGCGGCTGGGCGCTGCGGGGCTGATGCTGGGCACTGCATTGGCCGCGATCGCCGACGCACATTCGCCGGTGGCTGCCTTGGCCACGCTGCACGGCAGCGGCCGCGTCGACGAAGCGACGCTGCGCCTGGGCACGCTGGTGGCCGTGTCGGCCAACGCCTGCACACGTTCGGTGACCGCGTTCGTCGCTGGCGGTGCGGCCTACGGCGTGCGGGTGACGCTGTCGCTGCTGGCTTCCAGCGCCAGCGCCATCGCGGTGGCCTGGGCGACGAGCTGAAGCCTCGGCGCCGGCGGCACCCGCTTCAGGACCGCGTGGCGCTCAGACGAACACGCCCTGGCGCAGCCACTTGGTGGCGACCCACTTCTCGCCCGCGGTGACGGGCGCGCCGCCGTGCAGCGTCTTCGTGCCGGCGTGCGCGCGGTCGTAGCTGAAGAAGACGGCATTGCCGCGCACCGGCGCAACTTCGAGCCCGACTTCGGGGAAGGTCGTGGCGCCGCCGCCGGCCGGCGTGTTGAGGTACATCACGAGCGTGCCCACGCGCTGGCCGCCACGCTCCAGGATGCGCGGCGTGCCGGGGTGCACGGGGTCGAAGTAGTCGTGGTGCGGGCGGTATTCGGCACCCGGGCGGTAGCGCAGGATCTGCAGACCCTCGCCGTTTTCCATCGGCCAGCGCAGCAAGTGGGCGATGCGCTGCTCCAGGGTCTTGATGAGCGCGTGTTCTCCGCGCTCGAAGAACATGCCGTCGCTGGTGCGCGCGGCATTGACCTCGCTGCCGCCGGTGTTGTTGTCCACCGTCTCCGACCGCGACAGCCGCGGCTCGGCCAGCGCCATCAGCGCCACGCACTCCTCGTCGGACAGCAAGCCGCCGAAGACCACGACGCGCGGGTGCTTCAGCGTCGTCAGCACCTGCACCTGGCGGTCGCCGGCCATCAGCAGCGTCGGCGAGTCCTCCAGCGCCGGCGTCGGCACCTGTGTTGCAGGCGGCAGGTCGGACTCGTCGGGCGGCAACGACGCCAGGTGCTCGCGCAGCGTCTGCTCCATGGCGCGGATGGCCACGTCCTCGGCCCAGCCGCTGGTCTTCATCGCTTCGATGACGTCCTGCGGCCGGCAGCCGGCCTCGGCCTGCTCGACGATCCAGCGGCGCAATTCGGGGGTGATGGCTTGGGCGGTGGCGGTGGTGGTCATGGTCGCTGTGTCGGGCTGCGCCCACCGCGGCGTGGCGCGCGGGCGGTCGAAGGCCGCTATTTTGGCAGGGCGGCGCGCCGAAAAACCAGCCGGTCGGGAGTCGAGGCCGGTGGTGCGAAAGCGTAACCGTCGGCCGCGAAGTCGCGCAGCGCGCGCACGCTGCGCACGCGCTGCTCGATGGCGTGGCGCGCCATCAGGCCGCGCGCCTTCTTGGCGAAGAAGCTGATGATCTTGTGCGAGCCGTCGGCTTGCTGCTCCTCGAACACGCAGTCCACCACGCGTGCGCGCAGCGCCGGGCGCAAGGCGACGCGGGCGTATTCGACCGAGGCCAGGTTGACGACCACCGGCTTGTCCTCGTCGGCCTGGCGCTCGTTGAGATGCCCGGCCACCGTGTCGCCCCACCAGGCGTAGAGGTCCTTGCCGCGCGCCGTCTGCAGCGCCGTTCCCATCTCCAGCCGGTACGGCTGCAGCCGGTCCAGCGGGCGCAAGACGCCGTACAGGCCCGACAGGATCACCAGATGCTGCTGCGCCCACGTGAAGTCGGCGGTCTTCAGCGTTCGCGCCTGCAGGCCGTCGTAGACGTCACCGTCGAAAGCCAGCACGGCGGGCTTGCTGTTGGCGGGCGTGGCTTGCGGCTGCCAGGCGGCATAACGCGCGACGTTGAGGGCCGACAGCGTGTCCGACAGCTCCATCAGCGCCGCCACCTCGGCCGGCGACTTCTTGCGCAGCACCTCGATCAGCGCTGCGGCTTGCCGGCCGTACAGCGGCTCGGTGGCCTTGCGGCGCAGCGCTGCCGGCACGGGAGTCTGGTAGTCCAGGGTCTTGGCGGGGGAGAGCAGGAACAGCATCGGGCGGCGATCTTCAGTCGTCGAGTTCAGCGCGCGGCGCGAGCGCCGCCGCGGCGCCCAGCGCGGCCTGCCAGGTGCGCAGCGGGATGTGGGTCTGCAGGCGCTGCAGCGCGCAGTCGATCAGCACCGGGTGCAGTTCGTGGCCGATGCCCTGCGCGATGTCGACCGTGGCGTCGCCCTGCAGCTCGCCCAGCCAGGCGAGCGCCTGGCGCGCGCCGTCGGCCGGGATCACGCGGTCGTCGTCGCCGTGGAACAAGTGCACCGTGGTCAGCCGCGGTGCGGCCAGCGGCTGCGCGGTGAAGCAGCCGCCGAAGGCCAGCACGCGGCCGGCGATGCCGTCGTCCTGCACCGCCAGCGCCAGCGACAGGATCGCGCCTTGCGAAAAGCCGGCCAGCGCGGTGGCCGCGGCGCCGACGCCCAGCCGCTGCTGCTGCGCCCGCACCCAGTCGCGCAGGGGCGGCAAGGCAGCGGCCACGCGCTGCGGCCAGATCTCGGGCGTGAGGCCGTCGACGCCGTACCACTGGCGCGCCAGGCCGCCGCGCTCGAAAGCATGCGGAGCGTCGGGCGCCAGCAGCGCGGCCTGCGGGAAGGCGCTGCGCAAGGCCTGCGCCAGCGGCGCCATCGCCCGGCCGTCGGAGCCCCAGCCGTGCAGCAGCAGGATCAGCTGTTGGGGTGCGCCTTCGGCGGGCAGCCATTCGATCGGAACTTGCATCGGCCCGATTGTCGCTGGCGACGCCGGGGGCATCGTGTACAGCCTCACCTGGAGTTGCGGCTGGATCGCTCCCATGTACAGCCTCACCTGAAATTGCGGCTTTGCGTGGCCAAACCCTGCAGCAGCGCCGAGTGATCCACCAGCTTGCGCGCGATCAGGTGCCGCACCTCGCCCTCGCACTGCCAGACGCCGAACACCGTGAGCAGCGTCGATGCCAAGAGCGGCTTGCGCTGCGCCTCGACGACGTCGGGCCAGACGATGACGTTGACCGAGCCGGTGTCGTCCTCCAGCGTCACGAAGACCACGCCCTTGGCGGTCTCGGGCCGCTGGCGGTGGGTGACGATGCCGCTGGCGCGTGCCAGGCGGCCGTTGGGATAGTGGCGCAGCACGGCCGCCGGCTGCACCTTGAAGGCGTCGAGCACGGTCCGCAGCAGCGCCAGCGGGTGCTGCGTCAGGCTCAGGCCGGTGGCACGGTAGTCGGCCAGCACGGTGGTGGCGGCGTCGGGCGGCGGCAGTTCTGCGGCGGCTTCGTGGGTGCGCGTCTGGCGCAACATGGGCGTGGCGCGTGTGTCGACGCCGGCCACCGCCCACGCGGCCTGGTGGCGGTGGCCGGTGATCGGTTGCAAGGCGTCGGCCTGCGCCAGCAGCTGCAGGTGGTGGGCATCGAGCTGGGCGCGGCGCGCCAGGTCTTCGGGGCTGTTGAAGGGCGCAACGCTGCGCGCCGCGACGATGCGCAGCGCCGCTTCTTCGGTGAAGCCGCTGATGCGGCCGAAGCCCAGCCGCACCTCGCGCAGCGGCGCGGCCTGGCCTTCGAGCGCGCTGTCCCAGACGCTGCGCACCACGTCCACCGGCAGCACCGCGACGCCGTGCTCCCTGGCGTCGCGCACCAACTGCGCCGGCGCGTAGAAGCCCATCGGCTGACTGTTGAGCAAGGCGGCCAGGAAGGCATCGGGATGGTGGCACTTGAGCCAGGCGCTGACATACACCAGCAGCGCAAAGCTGGCGGCGTGGCTCTCGGGGAAGCCGTATTCGCCGAAGCCCTGGATCTGCTTGAAGATGCGTTCGGCGTAGTCGGGCTCGTAACCCTTCTCGACCATGCGCCCGACCAGCCTTTCGTGGAACGGCCCCAGGCCGCCCTTGCGCTTCCAGGCCGCCATCGCGCGGCGCAGCTGGTCGGCTTCGCCAGGCGTGAAGTCGGCGGCCAGGATCGCCAGCTGCATCACCTGCTCTTGAAAGATCGGCACGCCGAGTGTGCGCTCGAGCGCCTGGCGCACCTCGTCGCTGGGGTACTCGACCGGCTCCTCGCCGCTGCGCCGGCGCAGGTAGGGGTGCACCATGCCGCCCTGGATGGGCCCCGGGCGCACGATGGCGACCTCGATCACGAGGTCGTAGAAGCAGCGCGGCTTGAGGCGCGGCAGCATGCTCATCTGGGCCCGGCTCTCGACCTGGAAGGTGCCCACGCTGTCGCCGCGGCACAGCATCTCGTAGCTGGCCTTGTCCTCGGGCGGCACCTCGTGCAGCTGCAGCGGCGCACCGAGCTTGTCGCCCACGAACGCGAGCGCGCGGCGGATCGCGCTGAGCATGCCCAGCGCCAGGATGTCGACCTTGAGCAGCCCGAGCGTGTCGAGGTCGTCCTTGTCCCACTGGATGACGCTGCGCCCTTCCATCGCCGCGTTTTCCACCGGCACCAGCTGCGACAGGTCGTCGCGCGCGATGACGAAGCCGCCCGGGTGCTGAGACAGGTGGCGCGGGAAGCCGATCAGCGTGGCCGTCAGCTCCATCCACAGCCGGCACAGGCGGGCGTCGGGGTCGAAGCCGTTCTCGCGCAGGCGCTCGGGGTGGATGTGGCGGCCGTCGAACCAGTGCTGGGACTTGGACAGTGCCTCGATGCGTTCGAGGTCGATGCCCAAGGCGCGGCCGACGTCGCGCAGCGCCGAACGCGGCCGGTAGCTGATGATCACGCCAGTCAGCGCCGCGCGGTGGCGGCCGTACTTGCGGTAGATGTACTGGATGACCTCTTCGCGGCGCTGGTGCTCGAAGTCGATGTCGATGTCGGGCGGCTCGTTGCGCTCGGCGCTGATGAAGCGCTCGAACAAGAGCGTCGTGCGCGCCGGGTCGACCGCGGTCACGCCCAGGCAGTAGCAGACCGCCGAATTGGCCGCGCTGCCGCGGCCCTGGCACAGGATGCCCTGGCCGCGGGCCCAGGTCACGATGTCGGCCACGGTGAGGAAGTAGGGCTCGTAGCGCAGCTGTGCGATGAGCGCCAGTTCGTGTTCGATCATGCCGCGCACGTTGGCCGGCAGGCCGTGCGGGAAACGGCTGAGCGCGCCCTCTTCCGTGAGCTGCCGCAGCCAGCTGGTGGGCGTGTGGCCGTCGGGCGTGATCTCGCGCGGGTACTCGTACTTCAGCTCGGCCAGCGAGAAGGCGCAGCTGCCGGCGACGTCGAGCGTGGCGGCCAGCCATTCGGGCCGGTACAGCGTGGCCAGCCGCACGCGCGAACGCAGGTGGACCTCGGCGTTGGGCTGCAGCGCCAGGCCCGCTTCGGCCACCGTGCACTGCAGCCGGGTGGCGGTCATGACGTCGAGCAGGGCCTTGCGCGAACGGGTGTGCATGCGCACGCCGCCGGCGGCCACCAGGCGCAGCCCGGTGGTGGCCGAGACGCGCTTGAGCAGGTCGAGCAACAGCGCGTCGTGCGGCCGGTGGCGCAGCTCGACGGCGATGGCGGCGCGCTCGACGCCGAACCAGGACTTGAGCCACATCGCATGGTTGAACAGCAGCTCGAAGGACATCGAGGGCTCGGGCACGAGCAACGCAAAACAGCCCGGCAGGCCGGCCAGCGTGGGCGCCGTCGGCACGCGGCCTTCGAGGTCGCTGCGCAGCGCCAGGTAGGCACCCTTGGCGGCGCGGCGGCGCGCCAGGGTGATCCACTGCACGAGGTTGGTGTAGCCGCGGCGCGACTGCACCAGCAGCACGAGGCGGGGTTCGGGCTGGGGCGCCGGCGTTGCGGTGATGTCAGCGGCAGCGCCAGCGGCAGCGCCTGCGGCAGCGCAAGCGGCAGCGGCAGCGCCAGCGGCAGCGCCTGCCGCAGCGCGCGGCCCGGCCGCCGCGCGGGCGCCGGTGCGCGCCGGCACCTTGGCGGCCGCGGCAGGCGACAGCTGCATCTCGGTGCCGATGATCAGCCGCATCTGCAGGCGTTCGGCCTCGGCGTGCGCGCGCACCACGCCCGACAGCGAACACTCGTCGGCCAGCGCCAGCGCCGCGTAGCCCAGGGCCTGGGCGCGGGCGACCAGTTCCTCGGGCTGCGATGCGCCGCTCAGGAAGCTGCAGTTGCTGCGGCAGTGCAGCTCGGCGTAACCGGGAAGGGACGGGATGCGGCGGGCGGTGACCACGGGGCGGACGGTTCACGGGCGGGACGGACGGTGGCGGGCTTGCCGCCGGCGGGGTAGCGCAGATTGCCGGGTGCGCCGGCACCAGGCGCATCGCGGGGGGCCTGGGGAGGCGAAGGCGGCGAGAGCGGCGAAAGTGGCGCCGGAGGGTGCAGGGTCGAGGCCAGGTTGTCCAGCGGGCTGCGCACGGCGCCGCCGCCCAGCCGCAGCACGTGGGTGTAGATCATGGTCGTGCTGACGTCGGCGTGGCCCAGCAGTTCCTGCACGGTGCGGATGTCGTAGCCCGACTGCAGCAGGTGGGTGGCGAAGGAATGGCGCAGCGTGTGCGGCGAGGCCGGCTTGTGCACGCCGGCGTCGGCCAGCGCGCGCTTGAAGATGCGCTGGAAGTAGCCGTCGAGCAGGTGGTGGCGGCGCCTGCCGGCGCCGCGCGGGTCCCAGGCCACGGTGGCTTGCGGAAACACCCAGTGCCAGGTCCACGACTCGGCCGCACGCGGGTACTTGCGCGCCAGCGCGTGCGGCACCTGCACGCCGGCCAGGCCCTGCGCGCGGTCGGCGGCCCACACGGCGTGCGAACGTGCGAGCTGCTCGCGCAGCGGCTGCTCGAGCGCCGCGGGCAGCATCACGACACGGTCCTTGAAGCCCTTGCCTTCGCGCACGACGACGGCGCGGCGTTCGAAGTCGATGTCCTTGACGCGCAGCCGCAGGCCCTCGAGCAGCCGCATGCCGGTGCCGTAGAGCAGGCGACCCACCAGACCGTGCGGCATCCCCAGGCGCGCCTGCTGCACGTCGAGCTGCGCCAGCACGGCCGAGACCTCGTCGATCGACAGCACCACCGGCAAACGGCGCTCGGTGCGCGGCCGGCCGATCTCTTCCATCCACGGCAGGTGCTGTCGCAGCACCTTCTGGTACAGGAACAGCAGCGCCGACAGCGCCTGCTTGTGCGTGCCCGGCGCGACCTGGCGGTCGGTGGCCAGCCAGATCAGGAAGGCCTCGACCTCGGGCTGCGACAGCTCGGACGGATGGCGCCGGTCGTGGAAGCGGATGAAGGCGCGCACCCAGTGCACATAGGCTTCTTCGGTGCGCAGGCTGTAGTGCAGGTAGCGGATCTGCTCACGCAGGGCGTCGAGCAGGCGCGGACGCAGCGCAGGCGGAGCGTCGGAAATGTCGGGGCCGTCGAAGCCGTCGGGCCGGTCGGATCCGTCGAGTCTGTCAGCCATGGGCTTGCCTCCCCAGTGAGTGAACTGCATGTTCATATGGGGTATCGGCTTAGCTCCAGCCAGAGCGAAGTACTGGATACCCGTCCAGTACTCTACGCCGACTTCACCGTCTTGGGTAGAGGTCGCACGACGCTCTCGGACGTGACCGGATCGGTGATCACGGCCTGCTGCAACAATCGATAGAACAGCACGCCGCACGAGGCCGAGGTGCGGCGGTTGAAGCGGAAGACGAACTCTTCCAGGTCGGCGTCCAGATGCGCCGGTTGCACCGACCCGTGGTGGGTGCCCAGGATCCAACGCTTGATCAGCGCGGCCACCCGGTGCACGCCGGCCATCGACACGTGCGCAGGCACGTCCGAGCCGAGCATGACGGTGCGCTGATGGTCGTAGCCCAGATCCTTCAGTTGCAGCTAGCCCGTCGTGGGCCGCGCCGAGCCGCTGGCCAGCGCGCCCACCCTCAGCCGCCTGGAGACGGCGGCCACACCCGAGCATGCGGCTGCGCTGCACGAGGTGCTGATGCAGCAGTTCATCGCCAGTCACGCCAAGCCGCCCAAGGAGCTGGTGCTCGATGTCGATGCCACTCATGTGCCGCTGCACGGCGAGCAGGAGTGCGGCCACTTCCACGCCTACTACGACAACTGCTGCTACTTGCCGCTGTACGTCTTCGCAGGCCAGGACATGCTGGCGTGTGTGCTGCGCCCCAGCGACCGTGACCCGGCCAGCGTGGTCAGCGCGCTGATCAAGCGGCTGCTGGTGCCGCTGCGCCGGACGTGGCCCAAGACGAAGATCATCGTGCGGGCGGACTCGGGCTTTTGCCGACCGCGCGTGCTGCAGCGCCTGCAGCGCTGGGGCGTGAGCTACATCATTGGGCTGCAGAAGAACTCGCGCCTGAATGAGCAGGTGGCACTGGCGGAGCTGGCCCTGGCCGAGCAGTACGCGGCCAAGAAGACCAAGCAGCGCATGTTCGGCGAGTTCCAGTATGCCGCCGGCACCTGGGACAAGGCGCGTCGCGTCATCGCGCGGCTGGAGCACGGCGAGCAAGGCGGCAACCCGCGCTTCATCGTCACCGATCTGGCGGGTTCGTCCAAGACGCTGTACGAGCGCAGGTACTGCGCCCGAGGCGAAGCTGAGAACAGGATCAAGGAAGCGCAACTCGACCTGTTCGGACGCCGAGCGAGCTGCCACCGCTTCCAGGCCAACCAGCTTCGGTTGCTGCTGGCAGCGCTGGCCTACACGTTGATGATCAACCTGCGCCGGCTGGGCCTGCAGGGCACCGAACTGGCCCAGGCATGCACCGCCACCATCCGAACGAAGCTACTGAAGATCGGCGCGGCCATGTTGCGCAACACGCGCCGCGTGCGGGTTCTGCTGGCATCGGCACACCCGATGAAGCATGTCTTCCTGGCCGCTGCCGGCGCGCTCAGCCCATAACAATTCATCCAGTGCCTGGCCCGCGCGTCGACATCAAAACGGCCCGCATCCCAAGCCGGGGAAGGGGCAAATGCGTGCGCTTGGGCGCCATCAACAGTGCAGAGCGCAGGAAACGTTGAGGCTGCGCCTCAAATCGCCTGAGCACCCATCGAATTCGCACCGGAAATTCATCCAGTACGGCACTCGTGAAGGATCCGGGCTAACCCCTCGTTCAGGGCGAGCCCCAACGGCGGGCCGCCGGGCCCAAGCCACGGGTACGGTGTACATTCTCCGTGGCTTGGGCCTGGCGTCCCACCGTTGGTGCCGCCTTAGCTCAAACGTTAGGCGTCAGGATCCAGCCGCATCGGCATGCCCAGCGAGCCCTACCTCCTCTACATCCTCATCGTTGCGTGCGAGATCGGCTTCTGGGTCATCTTGCTGCTCGGACTCGCTTGCCGGTACCTACTCCGAAGGGAGCAGTTAAGCCGTGCTCTGCTGCTTGGACTGCCCCTCATCGACGCACTTCTCTTGGTATTCACCGCCATTGATCTGCGCAACGGAGCAACCGCAACGTTCGCACACGGTTTGGCCGCCGCATACGTAGGGTTCACCGTG
>JAYUPN010000210.1:0-9406 GCA_043760065.1 Rubrivivax sp. | reverse complement strand
ACCAGGACTTCCTGCAGATCGACACGACCAACATCCTGTTCATCTGCGGCGGGGCCTTCGACGGCCTGGAGAAGGTCATCCAGAACCGCACCGAGAAGTCGGGCATCGGCTTCGGCGCCAACGTCCACAGCAAGTCCGATAAACGCGCCGCCGACGTCTTCCGCGACGCCGAGCCCGAGGACCTGATCAAGTTCGGTCTCATCCCCGAACTCGTCGGCCGGCTGCCGGTGGTGGCGACGCTCGGTGAGCTGACCATCGACGCGATGGTGCAGATCCTCACCGAACCCAAGAACGCGCTCGTCAAGCAGTACCAGAAGCTGTTTGCGATGGACGGCGTCGAACTCGAGATCCGTCCCTCGGCCCTGACGGCCATCGCCCGCAAGGCACTGGCCCGCAAGACCGGCGCGCGCGGCCTGCGCTCAATCCTGGAACACTCGCTGATCGACACCATGTTCGACCTGCCGACGCTGGATGGCGTGGCCAAGGTCGTGATCGATGAACACATCGTCGAAGAAGGTGCGAAGCCCCTGCTCGTATACCGCGAGAAGAAGGCCAGCGCCTGAGCGCCTCGGCGCCCCCGGCCCACGGGCACCGCGCGCATCTTGCATTCCAGTTCTCGGACCCCACGTGGGGCTGAGAAAGAGAGGTCTCAATGTCCGGTCATCCCATCCTCCCGTCCGACCCGATCACGCTGCCGCTGCTGCCGCTGCGCGATGTGGTGGTCTTTCCGCACATGGTCATCCCGCTCTTCGTGGGTCGGCCAAAGTCGATCAAGGCGCTCGAGGCGGCGATGGAGCAGGGCCGCCAGATCATGCTGGTGGCCCAGAAGGCTGCCGGCAAGGACGAGCCCAAGGCCGACGACATGTTCGACGTCGGCTGCGTGAGCAGCATCCTGCAGATGCTCAAGCTGCCCGACGGCACCGTGAAGGTGCTGGTCGAAGGCGTGCAGCGCGCCAACACCACGAGCATCACCGAGACCAACGACTACTTCGTCGGTGAGGTCGTGCCGGTGCAGGGCGAAGACGAGGCCACACCCGAGATCGAGGCCCTGCGCCGTGCCGTCACGCAGCAGTTTGACCAGTACGTCAAGCTCAACAAGAAAATCCCGCCCGAGATCCTGACCAGCATCGCCGGCATCGACGACCCGGGCCGCCTGGCCGACACCATCGCCGCGCACCTGCCGCTCAAGCTCGAGGCCAAGCAGGCCGTGCTCGACCTGTTCAGCGTGCCCAAGCGGCTGGAAAAGCTGCTCGAGCTGCTCGAGCACGAGGTCGACATCCTGCAGGTGGAAAAGCGCATCCGCGGCCGCGTCAAGCGGCAGATGGAGAAGAGCCAGCGCGAGTACTACCTCAACGAGCAGGTCAAGGCGATCCAGAAGGAACTGGGCGACGGCGAAGAAGGCGCCGACCTGGAAGAACTGGAGAAGAAGATCAAGGCCGCGCGCATGAGCAAGGAAGCGCGCAAGAAGGCCGACAGCGAGCTGAAGAAGCTCAAGCTGATGTCGCCGATGAGTGCCGAGGCCACGGTCGTGCGCAACTTCATCGACACGCTGATCAACCTGCCTTGGGCCAAGAAGACCAAGATCAAGCACGACCTGGCCAACGCCGAGCAGGTGCTCAACGAAGACCACTTCGGGCTGGAGAAGGTCAAGGACCGCATCCTTGAGTACCTCGCGGTGCAGCAGCGCGTGGACAAGGTCAAGGCGCCCATCCTTTGCCTGGTCGGTCCCCCGGGCGTGGGCAAGACCAGCCTGGGCCAGAGCGTGGCGCGCGCCACCGGACGCAAGTTCGTGCGCATGGCGCTGGGTGGCATGCGCGACGAGGCCGAGATCCGCGGCCACCGCCGCACCTACATCGGCAGCATGCCGGGCAAGGTGCTGCAGAGCCTGAGCAAGATCGGCACGCGCAACCCGCTCTTCCTGCTCGACGAGATCGACAAGCTCGGCATGGACTTCCGCGGCGACCCTTCTTCGGCTCTGCTGGAAGTGCTCGACCCCGAGCAGAACCACACCTTCAGCGACCACTACGTCGAAGTCGACTTCGACCTCTCCGACGTCATGTTCGTGGCCACCAGCAACTCGATGAACATCCCGCCGGCCCTGCTGGACCGCATGGAAGTCATCCGCCTTGCCGGCTACACCGAGGACGAAAAGCTCAACATCGCCCAGCGCTATCTTCAGCCCAAGCAGCAGAAGAACAACGGCGTCAAGGACGGTGAGATGGAGATCACCGAGTCGGCCTTGCGCGCCATCCTGCGCTACTACACGCGCGAAGCCGGCGTGCGCTCGCTCGAACGCGAGATCGGCAAGATCTGCCGCAAGGTGGTCAAGGGCATCGCGCTGAAGAAGTACGAGGGCAAGGTGGTGATCACCGAGGACAACCTGAACGACTTCCTGGGCGTGCGCAAGTTCGACTTCGGCCGCGCCGAGAAGAAGAACCAGGTCGGCCAGGTGGTCGGTCTGGCGTGGACCGAAGTGGGCGGCGATCTGCTGACCATCGAAGCCACGGTGATGCCGGGCAAGGGCAACATCATCCGCACCGGTTCACTGGGCGACGTGATGAAGGAGAGCGTCGAAGCGGCGCGCACGGTGGTGCGTTCACGCGCCCGCCGCCTGGGCCTCAAGGACGAGATCTTCGAGAAGCGCGACATCCACATCCACGTGCCCGACGGCGCCACGCCCAAGGACGGCCCGAGCGCGGGCGCGGCCATGACGACGGCGCTGGTGTCGGCGCTGTGCGGCATCCCGGTGCGCGCCGACGTTGCGATGACCGGCGAGATCACGCTGCGTGGCGAGGTGACGGCGATCGGCGGCTTGAAGGAGAAGCTGCTGGCCGCCCACCGCGGTGGTGTGAAGACGGTGCTGATCCCCGAGGACAACGTCAAGGATCTGCAGGACATCCCCGAGAACGCCAAGAACAACCTCGAGATCGTGCCGGTGCGCTGGATCGACCAGGTGCTGCAGGTCGCGCTTGAGCGCGTGCCCGAGGCACTGCCCGACGAAGAACCCGCCGCCGCGCCCAAGCCCGAAGTCACGCCCGCGGCGGTGGTCGACGCCTTGCCGCACTAGACGATGATGAGCAGGGCTTGCCAAGGCCGAAGCAGCTGACATAGAATCTAGGGCTCGGCGCGATCGACTTGGCAATCGATCTAAGACAGGATCTAAGGCAGGATCTAAGACAGCGCCGAGAAGCAGGCAAGGCCCCTGCGGGATTAGCTCAGTTGGTAGAGCGATACCTTGCCAAGGTATAGGTCGAGAGTTCGAGTCTCTTATCCCGCTCCAGATTTGAAAGACAGGGAAGCTCAGGCTTCCCTTCTTTTTGCCTCAAAATAGTGACCACGGCGCGATAGCAAAGCGGTTATGCAACGGATTGCAAATCCGTCCAGTCCGGTTCGACTCCGGATCGCGCCTCCAAGTGCAGACCACGACCCCGCGCGGGGCCGTTTGCATGGTGCGCCGCCACCGCCATCGCCGTTGTTGCAGCAGCAGCATTGACCGCAGCCGCGATCGATCCGCGATCACCACCGGACGGCCATAATTTGCCTTCGACCGCAGGGCCCGGGTGGCGAAATCGGTAGACGCAGCGGACTTAAAATCCGCCGCCCCCAAAAAGGGCATACGGGTTCGAGTCCCGTCCTGGGCACCATCTGAAACGCACTCCAGCAGGATGCCCGCATGGCGCTGTTCGCCCAGGACTCACTCAACCCCGGCGTGCGCAAGCGCGAGTTGTTCGGCTGGGCGATGTACGACTTCGCGAACTCGGGCTACACCACGGTGGTCCTGACCGCGGTCTTCAACGCCTACTTCGTCGGCGTGGTGGCCGACGGCGCAAGCTGGGGCACGCTGGCCTGGACGCTGGCGCTGGGCCTGTCCAACGCCCTGGTGATGGTGTCGATGCCGATGCTCGGCGCGTACGCCGATGCGCGCGCCGCGAAGAAGTGGCTGCTGCTGCTGTCCACCGCGGGCTGCGTGCTGGCCACGGCCTTGCTGGCCGAAGCCGGCCGTGGCGACTTGTGGCTGGCGGTCGCCGCCATCGTGCTGTCCAATTTCTTCTACTCCTGCGGCGAGTCGCTCAACGCTGCTTTCCTGCCCGAACTGGCGCGGCGCGAAGCGATGGGCCGCGTCTCGGGCTGGGGCTGGAGCTTCGGCTACTTCGGCGGCATGCTGACGCTGGGCTTGAGCCTGGGCTACGTGCTGTGGGCACAAGGCCGGGGACTGCCCGCCACGCACTTCGTGCCGGTGACGATGCTGATCACCGCCGCCATCTACGCGCTGGCGTCGCTGTTCACGTTCTGGCTGCTGAAGGAGCGCGCGGTGCCGCAGCCAGTGGCCGTCGGTGGCATCGCGCGCACGGCCTGGCAGCGACTGCTGCAGACCTGGCACGAAGCGCGCCGCTACGAGGACTTCATGTGGCTGCTGGCCTGTGCGCTGTTCTACCAGGCCGGCATCTCGGTGGTCATCGCGCTGGCTGCCGTGTACGCCGAGCAGGTGCTGGGCTTCAAGCAGATCGACACCATGATGCTGATCTTCCTGGTCAACATCGCGTCGGCCGTCGGCGCCTTCGGCTTCGGCTACTGGCAGGACCGCATCGGCCACCGACGCGCACTGGCCATCACGCTGTGGGGCTGGATCGTGATGACGCTGCTGGCGGTGGCGGCGACGACGGCGCCGCTGTTCTGGGTTGCCGCCGTGATCGCCGGCCTGTGCATGGGCAGCAGCCAGTCCGCCGGGCGCGCGATGGCAGCGCTGTTCGCGCCGGCCGATCGGCTGGCCGAGTTCTTCGGCCTGTGGACCTTCGCCGTGCGGCTGTCGGCGATCATCGGCCCGATCACCTATGGCCTCGTGACCTTGATGACGGCGGGCAACCATCGCATCGCGATCCTGAGCACGGGGGCGTACTTCGTCGTCGGCCTGCTGGTGCTGCGCCGGGTGGACGTGACGCGCGGGATGGCTGCATCCGGGCATCCCGTCGGAAAATAGTACGATCGTTCTATTTTGCGCCGGCACCCCTCGCCGGTGCCGGTCGGCGGCCTAGAATCGTCGATTAACGTTAACGTCAATTGAGCCCAGGAGCGTCATTCATGAAGGTGCTGGTCGCTGTCAAGCGCGTCGTCGATTACAACGTCAAGGTGCGCGTCAAGAGCGACGGCTCCGGCGTCGACATCGCCAACGTCAAGATGAGCATGAACCCTTTCGACGAGATCGCCGTCGAAGAGGCCGTGCGGTTGAAGGAGAAGGGCGTGGTGACCGAGATCGTCGCCGTGTCCTGCGGCGTCGCCCAGTGCCAGGAGACGCTGCGCACGGCGATGGCCATCGGCGCCGACCGCGCCATCCTGGTCGAGTGCGCCGACGAACTGCAGCCGCTGGCGGTGGCCAAGCTGCTGAAGGCGCTGGTCGACAAGGAACAGCCGGGCCTCGTGATCCTGGGCAAGCAGGCCATCGACGACGACTGCAACCAGACCGGGCAGATGCTGGCCGCACTGGCGGGCCTGCCGCAGGCGACCTTCGCCTCCAAGGTCGAGGTGGCCGATGGCCACGCCTCGGTCAACCGCGAAGTCGACGGCGGTATGGAAACGCTGAAGATCAAGCTGCCGGCGGTGCTGACCACCGACCTGCGCCTGAACGAGCCGCGCTACGTCACGCTGCCCAACATCATGAAGGCCAAGAAGAAGCCGCTGGAAGTGCTCAAGCCTGCCGACCTGGGTGTGGACGTGACGAGCCGCATCAAGACACTGAAGGTGAGCGAGCCGCCCAAGCGCGGCGCCGGCATCAAGGTTCCCGACGTCGCCACGCTGGTGGCCAAGCTGAAGAACGAAGCAAAGGTCATCTGAAATGGCAGCCCTCGCAAATGTGCTGGTCGTGGCTGAACACGACAACTCGACCGTCAAGGGCGCGACGCTCAACACCGTCACGGCAGCGATCGCCTGCGGCGGCGAAGTGCACGTGCTGATCGCCGGTGCCGGTGCCGCCGGTGCGGCTGCCGCAGCGGCGCAGATCGCCGGTGTGGCCAAGGTGCTGCACGCCGATGCGCCCGGCCTCGACCACGGCCTGGCCGAGAACCTGGCCACCCAGGTGGTGGGCATCGCCAGCAGCTACAGCCACCTGCTGTTCCCGGCCACGGCGGCGGGCAAGAACGTGGCGCCGCGCGTCGCCGCCTTGCTGGACGTGGCGCAGATCAGCGACGCCACCAAGGTCCTGGCGCCCGACACCTTCGAGCGCCCGATCTACGCCGGCAACGCCATCGCCACCGTGCAGAGCCTGGACGCCATCAAGGTCATCACCGTGCGCACGACGGGCTTCGACCCGGCCGCGGCCACCGGCGGCAGCGCCGCCGTCCAGAGCCTGACGGCGGTGGCCGACAGCGGCCTGAGCACCTTCATGGGCAGCGAGATCGCCAAGAGCGACCGCCCCGAGCTGACGGCGGCCAAGATCATCGTCAGCGGCGGCCGCGCCCTGGGCAGCAGCGACAAGTTCAACGACGTGCTGACGCCGCTGGCCGACAAGCTCGGCGCTGCGCTCGGCGCCAGCCGCGCCGCGGTCGACGCCGGCTACGCGCCCAACGACTGGCAGGTCGGGCAGACCGGCAAGATCGTCGCGCCGCAGCTGTACATCGCCTGCGGCATCAGCGGCGCCATCCAGCACCTGGCGGGCATGAAGGACTCCAAGGTCATCGTGGCCATCAACAAGGACGCAGAAGCGCCGATCTTCAGCGTCGCCGACTACGGCCTGGAAGCCGACCTCTTCACCGCTGTGCCCGAGCTGACCGCGGCGCTCTGATCCAGCGCCCGCGCGCCCGGGCGCCCCTGGCTCCCGCGGCGGCGGCGGCGCCGCTGCTCGCGGGCGCTGACGGCCTGCACCTGTTCCCTCCGGAGATATCCAGATGACCTACCGCGCCCCCGTCAAGGACATGCTTTTCGTGATGAAGGAGCTGGCCGGCATCGACGCCATCGCCGCCCTGCCCGGGCACGAAGACGGCGGCTACGACACCGCCGTCGCGGTGCTCGAGGAGTGCGCCCGGTTCAACGAAGGCGTGGTCGCGCCGCTGAACTGGGAAGGCGACAGGAACCCCTCGTCCTTCGCCAACGGCAAGGTGACGACGACGCCGGGCTTCAAGGAAGCCTTCAAGCAGTTTGCCGCCGGCGGCTGGCAGGCCTTGCAGCACCCGGTCGAGTACGGCGGCCAGGGGCTGCCCAAGCTGATCCACGCCGCCTGCAGCGAGATGGTCAACAGCGCCAACCTGAGCTTCGCGCTGTGCCCGCTGCTGACCGACGGCGCGGTCGAAGCCCTGCTGACGGCGGGCAGCGATGAGCAGAAGGCCAGCATCATCCCCAAGCTCGTCGACGGCAGCTGGACGGGGTCGATGAACCTCACCGAGCCGCAGGCCGGCAGCGACCTGAGCATGGTGCGCACGCGCGCCGAGCCGCAGCCCGACGGCACCTACAAGCTCTTCGGCACCAAGATCTTCATCACCTACGGCGAACACGACCTGGCGGACAACATCGTGCACCTCGTGCTGGCGCGCGTCGCCGGCGCGCCCGAGGGCGTGAAGGGCATCAGCCTCTTCATCTGCCACAAGATGATGCCCGACGGCACGCGCAACGACGTGCACTGCGTGAGCATCGAGCACAAGCTGGGCATCAAGGCCAGCCCGACCGCGGTGCTGCAGTACGGCGACCACGGCGGCGCGGTGGCCACGCTCATCGGCCAGGAGAACCGCGGCCTGGAGACCATGTTCATCATGATGAACGCCGCCCGCTACGGCGTCGGCGTGCAGGGTGTCGCGCTGGCCGAACGCGCCTACCAGAAGGCCGTGAACTTCGCGCGCGACCGCGTGCAGAGTCGTCCCGTGGACGGCTCGATGCGAACCGCCGCGCCGATCATCCACCACCCCGACGTGCGCCGCATGCTGATGACGATGCGCGCCCACACCGAGGCCTGCCGCGCGATGGCGCTCGTCGGCGCTGCCGCCTTCGACGCCGCGCACGCGCATGCCGACAGGGACGTGCGCGAACAGAACCAGGCCTTCTACGAATTCCTGGTGCCGCTGATCAAGGGTCTGTCGACCGAGATGAGCCTGGAGGTCGCCAGCCTGGGCGTGCAGGTGCACGGCGGCATGGGCTTCATCGAGGAGACGGGCGCTGCGCAATACCTGCGCGACGCCAAGATCCTGACCATCTACGAAGGCACGACGGCGATCCAGGCCAACGACCTGGTGGGCCGCAAGACGGCACGCGACGGCGGCGCCGTGGCGCGCGCCATCGCCGGGCAGATCGACGCCACCGTGCAGCAGCTGAAGTCGCGCGACAGCGTGCCGTGCCGTGCGATGGCCCGCCAACTGGCTGCCGGCCACCGCGCCTTCCTGGACGCCGTCGACTTCGTCGCCGGCCAGGGCAAGGCGCGGCCCAACGCCGTGTACGCCGGCAGCGTGCCCTACCTGATGCTGGCCGGCACCGTGGTCGCCGGCTGGCAGATGGCGCGCGCGCTGCTGGTGGCCGAAGACCGCCTGGTCGAAGGTGCCGACGCCGACTTCATGCGCGCCAAGATCGCCACCGCGCACTTCTACGCCGAACACATCCTCAACAAGGCCTCGGCGCTGCGCGACAGCATCGTCGAAGGCGCCGATGCCGTCACCGCCCTGGCCCTGGAGTCCTTCTGATGCCCCCGAGTTCGCTGCCGCCCGTCCTGCGCAACCTGCCGCTGCCGATCATCGGCGCGCCCCTCTTCATCATCAGCAACCCCAAGATGGTGATCGAGCAGTGCAAGGCCGGCGTGGTGGGCAGCATGCCGTCGCTGAACGCGCGGCCGGCGGCGCAGCTCGACGAGTGGCTGGCCGAGATCACCGAGACGCTGGCCGCCTGGGACCGCGAGCACCCGAGCGCCAAGGCCGCGCCCTTCGCCATCAACCAGATCGTGCACAAGAGCAACGACCGGCTCGAGCACGACATGCAGGCCTGCGCCAGGTACAAGGTGCCGATCGTCATCACCTCGCTGGGCGCGCGCACCGACGTCAACGACGCCGTGCACGGCTGGGGCGGCGTGGTGCTGCACGACATCATCAACAACGCCCACGCACGCAAGGCCATCGAGAAGGGCGCCGATGGCCTGATCGCCGTGGCCGCGGGCGCCGGCGGCCATGCCGGCGTGAAAAGCCCTTTTGCGCTGGTGCAGGAGATCCGCGAGTGGTTCGACGGCCCGCTGGCGCTCAGCGGCTCGATCAGCACCGGCGACGCCGTGCTGGCCGCGCAGTCGATGGGGGCCGACTTCGCCTACATCGGCTCGGCCTTCATCGCTACCGTTGAAGCACGCGCTTCCGACGCCTACAAGCAGTGCATCGTCGACTGCAACAGCGACGACATCGTCTACAGCAACCTCTTCACCGGCGTGCACGGCAACTACCTCAAGCCCAGC
>JAYUPN010000209.1:0-9421 GCA_043760065.1 Rubrivivax sp. | reverse complement strand
GGCGCGCGACGATGCGGCGCGTGGCTTCCAGGCCGTCCATCTCGGGCATCTGCACGTCCATCAGCACGACATCGTAGGTCTGGCGCTCGACGCATTCGGTGGCCTCGATGCCGTTGGCGGCCAGGTCGGCGCGGTAGCCCATCTGCTGCAAGAGGCGCAGCGCGAGTTTCTGGTTCACGACGTTGTCTTCGGCCAGCAGGATGCGCAGCGGGTGGCGCGCGGCCATGGTGGCGTCGAGCCTGGGTTTGTCCGCCACGGGCCGGGACTTGGCCGGCGGGCCTTGGGCCAGCAGCGTGACCAGTGTGTCGAAGAGCTGGCTCTGGTGCAGCGGCTTGGCCAAGGTGGCCGCAAACAGGCCGTCGGCGGCCTCCTGCCGGCCGAGCGACGAGAACAGCACCAGCGGCAGCGTGTGGCCGGCGGCACGGATGCGCCGCGCCAGCGTGGCGCCGTCCATGCCCGGCATGTGCATGTCGACGATGGCCAGATCGAAGGTGGCGCGGTGCAACATCCGCAGCGCCTGCTCGGGTGCTTCCGCGTCCTGTGCCAGCAGCCCCCACTTGGCCGCCTGCAGGACCAGGATGCGCCGGTTGGTGGCGTTGTCGTCGACGACCAGCAGGCGCTTGCCCTTGAGTACGGGCTGCTCGCCGACGAACTGGCGCCGGCCGCCCGCGGGCAGCGGCGCAGGCTTGGCGGCGATCGTGAAGTGGAAGCTGCTGCCGTGGCCCGGGCCGGCGCTGTTCACGCCCATGCTGCCGCCCATCAGTTCGGCCAGCCGCCTGCTGATCGCCAGGCCCAGGCCGGTGCCGCCGTACTTGCGCGTCGTGCTGCTGTCGGCCTGGCTGAACTTCTGGAACAGCCGGCTCCTGCCGTCTTCGGACAGGCCGATGCCGGTGTCGCGCACCGTGAAGTGCAGGCGCTCGCCCTCGGCGGCGACCGTGAGCACGACCTCGCCTTGCTCGGTGAACTTGACGGCGTTGCTCAGCAGGTTGAGCAGGATCTGCCGCAGCCGCGTCACGTCGCCAGTGACGGCCGGCGGCACGTCGCCTTCGAAGACGTAAGCGAGGTCGAGCTGCTTCTCGGCGGCACGCACGGCGACCAGGTCCATCGCCGACTCGACGCATTCGCGCAGGTCGAAGGGCAGCGCCTCGATGTCCATGCGTTCGGCCTCGATCTTCGAGAAGTCCAGGATGTCGTTGATGATGCCGAGCAGGGCGTCGCCCGAGTCGCGGATGGTCGACGCGAAGTCGCGCTGCTCGGCCGACAGCGGCGTGTCCAGCAGCAGCCCGCTCATGCCGATGACGGCGTTCATCGGCGTGCGGATCTCGTGGCTCATCGTCGCCAGGAAGGCGCTCTTGGCTTCGTTGGCGGAATCGGCGGCGGCGCGGGCAGCCTGGGCTTCGTTGAACAGCCGCGCGTTCTGGATCGCGATCACGGCCTGGTCGGCGAAGCTCTGCAGCAGCGCCGTTTCCTTGCCCGTGAACGGCCGTGGCGGCTGGCGCACGAGGTGGATGGTGCCGATGCCGCGGTCCTCCCACAGCAGCGGCGCGATCAGCATCGAGAAGTTGCCGACGGCGTTTGTGATCACGCGCATGCCCTCGGGCACCCCGGGGCCGTGGGCCATGTCGGGGTAGTGCACGGCGTGCTTCCTGCGCATCGCAAAGGCCTGGTACGACTGCGCCAGCGGCCGCGGGAAGCCGTCGTTGAGCGCCTGCCAGGCGCGTTCGGCCGCTTCTTCACTGGTGTGCGGCGCGCGCTGAAGGCGCACGTGGTAGACCCTGCCGGCGTCGTCGAGCAGCGAGATCACGACCTGGTCGCTCATGAACAGCTGCTGGCAGGCGCGGCCGATGGCGTTGAACACGGGCGCGGTGTCGGCCACCGAGCTGCTGATGACCTTGAGCACCTCGGCCGACGCGCGCTGCTGCTCCAGCGCCTCGCGCGTCTCGTTGAACAGGCGCGCGTTCTGGATGGCGATGACGGCCTGCGACGCAAAGGTCTGCAGCAGGGCCACGGCTGCATCCGGGTACAGCCCCGGCTGCTGGCGGCCGACGCCGATGGTGCCGATGGCGCGGCCCTCGTGCATCAGCGGCACCGACAGGATGCTGCGCACACCGGCATGCCGGGCATCGTCGGCGTGGGGGTAGTCCGGCTCGGCTTCGATGTCGGCGATCTGCACCGGCGAGCCCAGCGCCTGCGCACGCCGGATGTTGACCGGCGCCTGCGCCACCGTCACCGGAAACCGCGCCCGCATGCTGTCTTCCTGGACCGGCGTGAGGCTGCGCACGCCGCCCAGCCGCACAAGGTCGCCGTCGAGCCAGGTGGTGACGCCCACCTGCGCCTGGCACAGCGTGCGGGCATGCTCGGCGATGGCCTGGAACACCGGCTGCAGATCGGTGGGCGACTCGCTGATGACGCGCAGGATCTCGGTGGTGGCCGTCTGCCGCTCCAGCGCAGCCTGGCTGGCGTCGAAGAGCCGGGCATTGTCGAGCGCGATCACCGCCTGCTGCGACAGGCCGCGCAGGAACGCCAGCTCGCGCGGCTCGAACGGCTTGCCGCCCTGGCGCCACACCGCCATCGCGCCCTGCACCTGGGCGCCGGCCAGCAGCGGCACAACCATCAGGCGTTCGCCGGGGCGCGCCTCGGTGCCCGGGACCTGCAGGCGCCGCGGGTCGGCCTGGGTGTCGTTGAGCAGTTCGGCTTGGCCGCTGTGCAGCAGGCTGCCGATGATGCCGCGGCCCGTGTCGACGACGGTGGCCTTGATCTGCTCGGCCGCGTCGCCCAGCGCCACGAGGGCGCGGTGCGTCCGGCCGAGCGCGTCGGGGATGAAGATCGCGCTGCTGGCGGCGTCGAGCAGTTCCTTGGCATGGCGTGCGATGCTGTGCATCACGCGCTGCAGGTCCAGCGACGACGACAGGTCGCGGCCGACCTCGGCCAGTGCTGCCGCTTCCCTGGCGTGGCGCTGCGTCTCGTCGAACAGGCGCGCGTTCTCCAGCGCCACGCCCAGGCTCGACGCGATGGTCTGCACCAGGCGCACCGCGTCGGGCCCGAAGGCGCGCTCGTGTTCGTGATCTGCCAACGCGATGAAGCCGATGTTGCGGCTGCTGCCCACGATGGGTGCGATCAGCAGCGAGTGGGCCGCATCGCTGCCGGGGGGCCCGGACGTGAAGCCCAGCGCCAGGATCTCGGCGCGGTTGTGGGCCACCCAGGGTTCGGCGCCCTCGAGCAGCCTGGCCAAGGGGCCGGCGATCGGCGCCGCGGGCATCGCCACGCGCCGTCCGTCCTGGACCGTGTAGACGAAGTGCACCTCGCCTGCGTCGCGGTCGAACCAGCGCACGCCGATGCTGCGGATGTCGAAGACCTGGCGCAGCTGCTCGCCCACCAGGTCGACGATGGCCTGGAAGCCCAGCTGCGCCGCAACGCCGCGCTGGATGCCGTTGATGAGCGCCAGCTCGCTGGCGCGCTGCTCCAGCACCGCCGTTCGCTCGGCCACCTGCCGCTCCAGGCCCTCGGTGGTGCGCAGGTGGGCCAGCGCCACGGCGGCCTGCGCGGCCAGGGTGGCCAGCAGGTCGCTGTCGGCGTCATGGAAGCGGCCGAACAGGCCGTCCAGGTCGGCGTAGATGAAGCCCAGCAATTGATGCCGCACGCGCAGCGGCGCCACCAGGCAGCTGCGCTGGTCGATCGGGGCCGCAGCGTCGGGGCCGTGGCGCAGGCGCAGCGCGTGGGTGCGGCGCGCTTCGTCCAGCCAGGGCGTGATGGCGCGCAGCAGTTCGGCCGCGCTCTCGGCTTCGGGCAGCTGCGCGCCGGCGATGGCGGCGCCGCTGCTGTCGCCCGTGGGCGGCTCCAGCACCAGCAGCACGCGCCGCGCGCCAAGCAGCTCGGCCACTTCCTCGATCAGAAAGCCGTGCAGCTCGGCCGAGCTGGCCGGCTCGTTCAGGCGCAGGCCGGTGTCCACCAGCCGCGCCACGCTCTCGTCCAGCCGCACGGGGCCTTGCAGGTGGGCGCTGAGCTCGGCCTCGGGCCGGCCCTGGTCGCGGGCCTGGGCGACCCAGACCTGCAGCAGCTCGGCATGCTGAGAAATCGACTGCTGCAGGAAGCTGCGCCGCAGGCCTTCGTCGCTGAGCGGCGCCACGTCGCGCAGCAGCAGTTGGTAGGCGGTGTGCAAGGCCCGTGCGGCAGGACCGGCGCGACCTGCGGCGCGCAAGGCCCGGCTGTGCTGCCACCAGATCCACGCGTCGGACTCCGCGCCGCCGCCCAGCCGGCCCTGGCGCTTCGCCTGCAGCGCGGTGGCGCGTGCGCAGGCGCGCAGCGCTGCAGCGGTGTGGCCCAGGCGCAGCTCGACGCCGGCCTGGTGCGTCAGCATCATCGGCAGGGCCCAGCCGGGGCACTGCCGCACGGCGGATTGCAGCAGCGGCAGGGCACTTCGCGGGTTGCTGACGGACAACGAGCTGCCCTCGAGCCACGAGGCCACGAATTGATTGCGCGGTGCCGGCTCGGCAGCGTGGGCCGCCAGCGCCTGTCGCAGCGCTGCATCAGCCGCCTCGTGGTGGCCGATCTCGCGCTCGACGGTGCTGACGATGCCCCACAAGTTGACACTGGCCGCTGCCGTCAGGCCGGCCTTGCGCAGCGCCATCGAGCGCCGCATCAACCGCGCCGCGCGGCGGTACAGGCCGAGGCGCATGTAGACGAGGCACAGGCTGTGCTGCGCGCTGGCTTCATGGTGGCGGCTGCCGGCTTCTTGCGCCAGGCGCAGCGCGGCTTGCATGCCGCGCACGCGCAGCGCCAGGTCCGGGTGGCCGCCGAACTGCGTCATCAGCGCGCGGGCTTCGCCGTCACGGTCGCCGCTGGCGCGCGCCAGATCGACGGCGCGTTGCGCCAGCGCGCGGTGCTCGGGGGTGTCGGCCTGCAGCAGCTTCACCACCGCCAGCACGCGCAGCGCCTGGCCTTGTCGTGCCGTGTCGTGAAGGGCTTCGAAGCGCTGCGCGGCTTCCGCGGCGCTGCGGGCGGCCCGGGCGGGGTCGAGGGTCAGGGCGGCCGTGGCCTGGCGCAGCAGCGCCAGCGCGACGAGGTCGCTGCGGCGGCTGCGGCGCGCGGCTTGCAGCGCCTGTGCGGCCGTCTGCAGCGCCGGCTGCAGGCGCTCCTGACGCATCTGCACCAGGGCCCAGGCAGACAGCGCCTGCGCGGCCAGGGCGGCGCTGCGGCTTCGTGCCGCCAGCGCCAGCATCCGCTGCGCGTCGGCCTCGGCGCGGCCAAGTTCCAGCAGCGCCAGCAGGCTGTCGATGCGCAGTTCCAGCAGCGGCAGCTGCTCGGCGGCGTTCAGACCGTGCGCCGCGAGCGCCGCCGTGGCGGCGTCCACGGCCGGCGCGTGCTGGCCGGAAAGCGCCAGCTGGCGCAGGGCCCGCAGTTCCGTGTCGGTCATGAGGGTCAGTCTAAGTAAAGACGCGGCCGACGCTGGAAGTTCAGGCTGAAGGATAGATTCTGGCTTCGTTCTCAGCGAAGGCTGGGTTGACAATCGTCGTAACACAACGCCGTCGGCGAAGGCTATGGTCGGCGCTGGCGAATCCGTCGCCCACCATGCGCTTCGACCTCACCACGCTCAATCTCGTGCTCGCCATCCACGACACCCGCAGCATCACGCGCGGCGCCGAGCGCGAGCATCTGGCGCTGGCAGCGGCCAGCAAGCGCCTGTCGGATCTGGAAGCACGCCTGGGCGTGCCGCTGTTCGAGCGCCGTGCGCGCGGCGTCGAGACCACCGAAGCGGGCCGCGCGCTGGTGCGCCACGTGCGCAGCCTGCACGCCCAACTGCACGCGCTGGAGAGCGAGGTGGTGGAGTTCTCGCGCGGCATCAAGGGCCACCTGCGCGTGGCCGCCACGGCCGGCGCCATCAGCGAATGCCTGCCGCCGGACCTGGTGGCGTTTTCGCAGGCCCACCCGCAGATCCGCATCAGCCTGGAGGATCTGACCAGCGCCGAAATCCAGGCCGCCGTCGCGGAGGGCCGTGCCGACGTGGGCATCGTCGTGCCGCCGCTGCTGGACAACCGGCTCAGCCACCGCGTCTACCGCCACAGCGCGCTGGCGGCGATGGTGCCGGCCGGGCATGTGCTGGCCAATCGCCAGGTGGTGCGCTTCGAGCAGCTGCTGGAGCACGACATCGTCGGCCTGCACCAGGGTGCGGCGGTGCACGAGCTGATGCGGGCCGAAGCCGAAGGGCAGGGCCGCACGCTCAAGGCGCGGCTGCAGGTGCGCGGCTTCGACGCCATCGCGCAGCTGGTCGAAGCCGGGCTCGGCGTGGCCGTGATGCCGGCGGCCGTGGCGCAGCGCTTCGCGCAGCTCTTTCGCGTCAAGGTGCTGGGCCTGAACGAGCCCTGGGCCGCGCGCGACTACCTGCTCGTGGTGCGCCAGCAGGACGCGTTGCCGGCCGTCGTGCAGCGCTTCGTCGACGCGCTGTGCCCGGCGCCGCAAACCCCCGATCCCGGACAATCACCTCGAGGAGGCGCCAAGCCATGACCGCCAGGACCCTGTACGACAAGCTGTGGGACGAACACGTCGTCCACACCGAGGAAGACGGCACCGCCGTGCTCTACATCGACCGCCACCTGGTGCACGAGGTGACGAGCCCGCAGGCCTTCGAAGGGCTGCGCCTGGCCGGGCGCAAGGTCTGGCGCGTGAGCTCCATCGTCGCCACCGCCGACCACAACACGCCCACCACCGGCTGGGCCGACGGCTACGACGGCATCGCCGACCCGATCAGCAAGCTGCAGATCACGACGCTGGACGCCAACATCCGCGAAAGCGGCGCCGCGGCCTACTTCCCCTTCCTCGACAAGCGCCAGGGCATCGTGCACGTCATCGGGCCCGAGAATGGCGCCACGCTGCCGGGCATGACCGTCGTCTGCGGCGACAGCCACACCAGCACGCACGGCGCCTTCGGCGCGCTGGCGCACGGCATCGGCACCAGCGAGGTCGAGCACGTGATGGCGACGCAGACGCTGCTGGCGAAGAAGGCGAAGAACCTGCTGCTCAGGGTCGAAGGTGCGCTGGGTGTCGGCGTCACGGCCAAGGACGTGGTGCTGGCCATCATCGGCAAGATCGGCACTGCCGGCGGCACCGGCTACACGATCGAGTTCGGCGGCAGCGCCATCCGCAGCCTGAGCATGGAAGGCCGCATGACGGTGTGCAACATGGCCATCGAGGCCGGCGCGCGCGCCGGGCTGGTGGCGGTGGACGAGAAAACAATCGCCTACTGCAAGGGCCGCCTCTTCGCCCCCACCGGCGTGGCCTGGGAGCAGGCGGTGGCGCACTGGCGCACGCTGCAGTCCGACCCCGGCGCGAAGTTCGACGCCGTGGTCGAGCTCGACGCGACGCAGATCCAGCCCCAGGTGACCTGGGGCACGAGCCCCGAGATGGTGGTGGGCGTCGACGGCCGCGTGCCCGACCCCGACAAGGAGAAGGACCCCGTCAAGCGCGGCGCCATCGAGCGTGCGCTCGTCTACATGGGCCTGGCGCCCAACAAGGCCATCACCGACATCCGCATCGACAAGGTCTTCATCGGCAGCTGCACCAACAGCCGCATCGAGGACCTGCGCGAAGCCGCTGCCGTCGTCAAGCGCGCCGGCCAGCGCGTGGCCGCCAACGTCAAGGTGGCGATGGTCGTGCCCGGTTCGGGCCAGGTGAAGGCGCAGGCCGAGGCCGAAGGCCTGCACACCATCTTCACCGCCGCCGGTTTCGAGTGGCGCGAGCCCGGCTGCAGCATGTGCCTGGCCATGAACGCCGACCGCCTGGAGCCCGGCGAACGTTGCGCCAGCACCAGCAACCGCAACTTCGAAGGCCGCCAGGGCGCCGGCGGCCGCACCCACCTGGTGAGCCCGGCGATGGCCGCCGCGGCGGCCCTCAACGGCCACTTCGTCGACGTGCGCCGTTTTTCCTGAGCGCCGGGCCCAGAGCAGAGGACAAAGACCATGCAAGCTTTCACCGTGCACAAGGGGATCGTGGCCCCGATGGACCGCGACAACGTCGACACCGACGCCATCATCCCCAAGCAGTTCCTGAAGTCGATCGCGCGCAGCGGCTTCGGCCCCAACCTGTTCGACGCCTGGCGCTACCTCGACGCCGGCGAGCCCGGGCAGGACCCGGCGACGCGCAGGCCGAACCCCGACTTCGTGCTCAACCTGCCCCGCTACCAGGGTGCGTCGGTGCTGCTGGCGCGCAGCAACTTCGGCTGCGGATCGAGCCGCGAGCACGCGCCGTGGGCGCTGGACCAGTACGGCTTTCGCGCCCTCATCGCGCCGAGCTACGCCGACATCTTCTTCAACAACTGCTTCAAGAACGGCCTGCTGCCGATCCAGCTGCCCGAGCCGCAGGTGGCCAAGCTGTTCGACGAGGTCTTTGCGTTCCCGGGCTACAGCTTGACGGTGGACCTCGTGCGCCAGGTCGTGATCAAGCCCGACGGCAGCGAGCTGCCTTTCGACGTGCAGCCGTTCCGCAAGTACTGCCTGAGCAACGGCTTCGACGACATCGGCCTGACGCTGCGCCATGCCGACAAGATCAAGGCCTTCGAGGCCGAACGCCTGGCACGCATGCCGTGGCTGAGCAAGACACAACTGGGTTGAAGGGAACACGCTCCATGAAGATCGCCATCCTGCCGGGCGACGGCATCGGCACCGAGATCGTCGAGCAGGCCGTGCGCGTGCTGGGCGTGCTCGACCTGCAGTTCGAGACCGAAACCGCGCTCGTCGGCGGCGCGGCCTTCGAGGCCCACGGCCACCCGCTGCCCGAGGCCACGCTGCAGCTGGCGCGGGACGCCGACGCGATCCTCTTCGGCGCCGTCGGCGACTGGAAGTTCGACAAGCTCGAGCGCGCGCTGCGCCCCGAGCAGGCGATCCTGGGGCTGCGCAAGCACCTCGGCCTGTTCGCCAACTTCCGCCCCGCGCTGTGTTACGAGCAGCTCACGCATGCCTCGTCGCTGAAGCCCGAGCTGGTGTCGGGCCTGGACATCCTGATCATCCGCGAGCTCACCGGCGACATCTACTTCGGCCAGCCGCGCGGCCGCCGCATCGCCACCGACGGCCACTTCCCCGGCGCCGAGGAAGCCTTCGACACCATGCGCTACAGCCGGCCCGAGGTCGAGCGCATCGCGCACGTCGCGTTCCAGGCCGCGCGCAAGCGCAGCAGGAAACTGACCTCGGTCGACAAGGCCAACGTGCTGGAGACCTTCCAGTTCTGGAAGGACGTGGTGTCCGAAGTGCACGCGATGTACCCCGACGTGGAGCTGCAGCACATGTACGTCGACAACGCCGCGATGCAGCTGGTCAAGGCGCCCAAGGCCTTCGACGTGGTGGTCACCGGCAACATGTTCGGCGACATCCTGTCGGATGAAGCCGCCATGCTGACCGGAAGCATCGGCATGTTGCCCAGTGCTTCGTTGGAC
>JAYUPN010000208.1:0-9496 GCA_043760065.1 Rubrivivax sp. | reverse complement strand
TCGACCGCGTGCTGGACCTCGTGGAAGCCGCATGCGAAGGCGTCGTCGGCCGGCTGCGCGCCGGGCAGCCGCTGCTTGGGTCGCAGCAGGGCAAAGCTTGATCAAATTGCTCAACTTCTGGTATAGTTGACTGAATTGCTCGGATTCAGGTCGAGGTCGGTTTCAGAGCCTCGAACCAGCCCCCGAACCAGCCCCGAACTCACCCGTCGACGCCCCGGCGTCAGGAGGACCCACCATGCGTCTGACCACCAAAGGCCGTTTCGCCGTCACCGCCATGATCGACCTGGCGCTGCGCTCCAACGCCGGCCCGGTCGCCCTGGCCGCGATCAGCCAGCGCCAGCAAATCTCGCTGTCGTACCTGGAGCAGCTGTTCGGCAAGCTGCGCCGGCACGAACTGGTCGAGAGCACCCGAGGCCCCGGCGGCGGCTACTCGCTAGGCCGTCCTTCGGCCGAGATCACGGTGGCCGACATCATCGTCGCCGTCGACGAGCCGATCGACGCCACCGGCTGCGCTGGCGCCGAGGGCTGCATGGGCGAGGACACCGGCAAGTGCATGACGCACGACCTGTGGTCGAGCCTGAACGCCAAGATGATCGAGTTCCTGGACTCGGTGTCGCTGAAGAAGCTGGTCGACGAACAACTGGCCAAGGGCGTGTCGGTGGACGAAGCGCCGGTCAAGCGCGCGATCTCCAGCGTGCCGGTGGTCAAGCCGATCAAGATCACGGCGCCGAATTCGGTGTTTGCACTCGGCAACGCGTTCACGAAGTGAGCGCGACGACGAACCCCTGCATCTGCAACGCCTCAACGAAGCAAACCCCGCCCCGCACGCCAACATGACCCCGCACTTCCCCATCTACCTGGACTACGGCGCCACGACGCCGTGCGACCCGCGCGTCGTCGACGCCATGATCCCGTGGCTGCGCGAGCACTTCGGCAACCCGGCCAGCCGCAGCCACGCCTGGGGCTGGGAAGCCGAGGCGGTGGTCGAGAAGTCGCGCGAACAGGTCGCGGCGCTGATCAACGCCGACCCGCGCGAGATCGTCTGGACCAGCGGCGCGACCGAGTCGATCAACCTGGCGCTGAAGGGCGCGGCGCATTTCTACGGCAGCCGCGGCAAGCACCTGATCACGCTCAAGACCGAGCACAAGGCGACGCTGGACACGATGCGCGAGCTTGAGCGCCAGGGCTTCGAAGTGACGTACCTGGACGTGCAGGAAAACGGCCTGCTCGACCTCGACCGCTTCAAGGACGCGCTGCGCAAGGACACGATCGTGGTCTCGGTGCTGCTGGTCAACAACGAGATCGGCGTCATCCAGGACATCCCGGCCATCGGCGCCATGTGCCGCGAGCGCGGCATCGTCTTCCACGTCGACGCGGCGCAGGCCACGGGCAAGGTCACGATCGACATGGCCACGCTGCCGGTCGATCTGCTCAGCATGTCCTCGCACAAGACCTACGGCCCCAAGGGCATGGGCGCGCTGTACGTGCGGCGCAAGCCGCGCGTGCGGCTCGAAGCGCAGATGCACGGCGGCGGCCACGAGCGCGGCATGCGCAGCGGCACGCTGCCGACGCACCAGTGCGTGGGCATGGGCACCGCGTTCGAGATCGCGCGCCTGGAGATGGGCACCGAGATCGAGCGCATCCGCATGCTGCACAAGCGCCTGCTCGACGGCATCGGCAACATCGAGCAGGTCTTCATCAACGGCGACCTCGAGCGCCGCGTGCCGCACAACGTCAATGCCAGCTTCAACTACGTCGAGGGCGAGTCGCTGATCATGGGCGTCAAGGGCATCGCGGTGTCCTCGGGCTCGGCCTGCACCAGCGCCAGCCTGGAGCCCAGCTACGTGCTGCGCGCTTTAGGCCGCAGCGACGAACTGGCGCACTCCAGCCTGCGCATGACGATCGGCCGCTTCACCACGGCCGAGGAGATCGACTACGCGGTCAGCACGCTGCAAGACCGCGTCGCCAAGCTGCGCGAACTCTCGCCGCTGTGGGAGATGTTCAAGGACGGCGTGGACATCAGTTCCATCCAATGGACCGCACACTGAGATCACTGGAGCACCAACATGGCCTATAGCGAAAAAGTTGTCGAGCACTACGAAAACCCCCGCAACGTCGGCTCCTTCGACAAGGGCGACGACAGCGTCGGCACCGGCATGGTCGGTGCGCCGGCCTGCGGCGACGTGATGAAGCTGCAGATCAAGGTCAACCCCGAAACCGGGCTGATCGAGGACGCGCGCTTCAAGACCTACGGCTGCGGCTCGGCCATCGCGTCGAGCTCGCTCGTCACCGAGTGGGTCAAGGGCAAGTCGCTGGACGAGGCGATGACGATCAAGAACACCCACATCGCGCAAGAACTGGCGCTGCCGCCGGTGAAGATCCACTGCTCGATCCTGGCCGAGGACGCCATCAAGGCCGCGGTGCAGGACTACAAGGCCAAGCATGGCGTGGCCGCGGCGGCTGTCGCGGCCGCATCGCACTGAACCGGAAGATCATGGCCGTCACCCTCACCGAAGCCGCGGCGCGGCACGTCACACGCTACCTGGGCCGGCGCGGCAAGGGCGTGGGCGTGCGGCTGGGCGTCAAGACCACCGGCTGCTCGGGCCTGGCCTACAAGCTGGAGTACGCCGACGACATCACCCCCGAGGACGTGATCTTCGAGGACCACGGCGTCAAGGTGCTGGTCGACCCAAAGAGCCTGCCCTACATCGACGGCACCGAGCTCGACTTCGTGCGCGAAGGCCTCAACGAAGGCTTCAAGTTCCACAACCCGCGCGAGAAGGATCGTTGCGGCTGCGGCGAGTCGTTCCGCGTCTGACGCCGCCTGCTGCCTCGACCCCTGGGCGCGGTCTTGTGACCGCGCCCTTTGTTTGACGACCCGCCTTGCCTTGTCCATGCCCGACCGCATCGCCATCCGCCCCGAGCGCCCCGACCAGAGCGAGGTGGTGGAACTGCTCGCCGCGCTGGACCGGTACCTGGCGTCGCTGTATCCGCCCGAGGCCAACTTCATCCTCGACGTGCAGGCGCTGCTGGCGCCCGAGGTGAGCTTCTTCGTCGCCCGCGACGGTGAACAGGTGGTGGGCACCGGCGCCGTGCGCCGCATGCTCGGCGAGCCGGCCACCGGCGGCGTGCCCTACGGCGAGATCAAGCGCATGTATGTCGACCCTGCACGGCGCGGCGAACGCATCGGCGCGCGCATCCTGGCGACGCTCGAGGACACGCTGCGCCGCGACGGTTACCGGCTCGCGCTGCTCGAGACCGGACCCGAGCAGACCGACGCCGTGCGCCTGTATGAGCGCTGCGGCTACACGCTGCGCGGCGTCTTCGGCCTCTACCCGGACAACGGCCCGTCGGTCTACTACGCCAAGGCGCTATGAATTTCAGCGACGATCACTTCACGCTGTTCGGCCTGCCGCAGCAACAGGCGCTGGACCGCGCCGGGCTGGACGCGCGCCGGCGCGAGCTGCAGGCCCGTGTCCACCCCGACCGCTTTGCATCCGAGGGCGCCGCCGCGCAGCGCGTGGCCATGCAGTGGGCGGTGCGCGTGAATGAGGCCTACCAGCGCCTGAAGGACCCGCTCAGCCGCGCCGCCTACTTGTGCCAACTGCGCGGCGTGCCGGTGGATGCCGAGCGCAACACCGCCATGCCCAACGCCTTTCTGATGCAGCAGATGGCCTGGCGCGAGGCGCTCGAAGCGGCGTCTGACGCGGCCGACGTGCAGGCGCTGGACGAACAGGTCGCGCGCGAGGAGCGGCAGTTGCTGGCCGCGCTGACGGCCCAGCTCGATCACTCGCAAGACACCGCCGCCGCCGCCGCGCAGGTGCGCGCCCTGATGTTCGTGGCGCGCTTGCGCCAGGACATCGAGCGCCGCCTGGACCGGCTCGACGCCCACCGCTAGAACAACCACATGGCACTGCTGCAAATTTCCGAACCCGGCCAGGCGGCCGACCCGCACCAGCGGCGCATCGCGGTCGGCATCGACCTGGGCACCACGCATTCACTCGTCGCCGCGGTGCGCCACGGCGTCGCCGAGTGCCTGCCCGACGCGCAGGGCCGCGTGCTGCTGCCATCGGCCGTGCGCTACCTGGGCGACGGCCGGCGCCAGATCGGCTTCGAGGCCCGCGCCGCGCAAGCCGAAGACCCCGAGAACACGGTCGTCTCGGTCAAGCGCTTCATGGGCCGCAAGCTCGCCGACATCGCCGGCACGGCCAAGCTGCCGTACCGCTTCGTCGACCAGCCCGGCATGGTGGCGCTGGCCACGCGCGAAGGCGAGAAGACGCCGGTCGAAGTGTCGGCCGAGATCCTGGCCAGCCTGCGCCAGCGCGCCGAAGACACCTTCAACGACGATCTGTTCGGCGCCGTCATCACCGTGCCGGCCTACTTCGACGACGCGCAGCGCCAGGCGACCAAGGACGCCGCGCAACTGGCCGGCCTGAACGTGCTGCGCCTGATCAGCGAGCCGACCGCCGCGGCCGTCGCCTACGGCCTGGACAACGGCAGCGAAGGCCTGTACGCCGTCTACGACCTGGGCGGCGGCACCTTCGACATCAGCCTGCTGCGCCTGACGCGCGGCGTCTTCGAAGTCGTGGCCACCGGCGGCGACGCGGCGCTGGGGGGCGACGACATCGACCAGTCGCTGGCCGACTGGGTGCTGGCGCAGGCCGGCGTGTCGGCGACCAGCGCGCACGACAAGCGCGCCGCCCTGGTGGCCTCGCGCGCCACCAAGGAGGCGCTGAGCGACGCCGACAGCGCCAACTGGCAAGCGGACCTGGCGGGCGGTCGCGTGGACCTGCGGGTGTCGCGCCGCCAGCTCGAGACGATCGCCCGGCCGCTCGTCGACAAGACGCTGTCGGCGGTGCGCAGGGTGCTGCGCGACGCCAAGGTCGGGCGGGGCACGGGCGACGAAGTGCAGGGCGTGGTGATGGTCGGCGGCAGCACCCGCATGCCGCTGGTGCGGCACGCGGTGAGCGAGCTCTTCGGCCAGCCGGTGCTGACCAACGTCAACCCCGACGAGGTGGTGGCCATCGGTGCTGCCATCCAGGCCAACGCACTGGCTGGCAATGCACAGGGCGGCGAGCTGTTGCTGCTGGACGTGATCGCGCTCAGCCTGGGCCTGGAGACGATGGGCGGGCTGGTCGAACGCGTGATCGAACGCAACACCACCATCCCGGTGGCCAAGGCGCAGGAGTTCACGACCTTCAAGGACGGCCAGACCGCGATGGCCATCCACGTCGTGCAGGGCGAGCGCGACCTGGTCGCCGAATGCCGATCACTGGCGCGCTTCGAACTGCGCGGCATCCCGCCGATGGTCGCCGGCGCGGCGCGCATCCGCGTCACCTTCCAGGTCGACGCCGACGGGCTGCTCAGCGTGTCGGCGCGTGAGCTCGGCTCGGGCGTCGAGGCCTCGGTGATCGTCAAGCCCAGCTACGGGCTGGCCGACGAACAGATCGCGCAGATGCTCAAGGACGGTTTCGCCCACGCCGAAGGCGACATGGCGGCGCGTTCGCTGCGCGAGGCGCAGGTCGACGCCGAGCGCATGGTGCTGGCCACGCGTTCGGCCCTGGCCGCCGACGCGCAATTGCTGACGGCCCCGGAGCAGCACGAACTGCTGCTGTTGATCGAGGCCACCGAGGCCACCGCACGGGGCGACGACACCGCGGCGATCGAGGCCGCCGTCAAGGCGCTGGCGGACGGCACCGAGGCCTTTGCCGCAGCGCGCATGAACCAGGGCATCCGCCATGCGCTCGCCGGCCGCCGCATCGAAGAAGTCTGAGGTCCGATCCGCCATGCCCGTCATCCGCATCCTTCCCCACGCCGAACTCTGCCCGCAGGGCGACACCATCGAGGCGCCACGCGGCACCTCGGTGTGCGAGGCGCTGCTCGAAAACGGCATCGCCATCGAACACGCCTGCGAGATGAGCTGCGCCTGCACCACCTGCCACGTGGTGGTGAAGGAGGGCTTTGCTTCGCTGGGCGAGATGGACGAGAGCGAAGAAGACCTGCTCGACCGCGCCTGGGGCCTGACGCCGACGTCGCGGCTGTCGTGCCAGGCGATCCTGTCCGACCAGGACGTGACGATCGAGATCCCGAAGTACACGATCAACCACGCGCGCGAGAATCACTGAGCGACTCCTCCCGGGGAGGCAGTCGACGCTTCACTGGCGGTCTTTGGCGCGCCTCAGTGCCGGCCCTTGTGGCGCGCCGCCGACGGCGCCGTGCGCGCCACCTTGCTGGCCAGCGTCGCCACACGCAGCTGCAGGCGGCGCAGGATTTCGTCGCGCAGGCCCTGGAGCGCGCGCGTGATGACGCTCATGCGCTACAGCAGCAGGTCGCTCACGCCGCGCGGATGCGCCAGCGGGTCAGGGTTTTCGAGCGGGTCGGCCATGATTGTTTTGAACAACTCGCATCAGCGGTGGTACGTTGCGGGGCGCTGCATCCGCAGGGCTTGATGGAGACCGCCGCATGTCCGACCGCACAACCGTGTTCGCTCGATTGTCCGCCTTCGCCGCCGCTGCCGTGGCGGCGCTCGTGCTGCTGCCGCTGGCGCCGCCCGCCGCGGCCCAGCCCCAGGATGCCAACGTGCTGCGGCTGATCGTGCCGTATCCGCCCGGCGGCGGCACCGACCGCGCAGCAAGGCTGGTGGCAGAAGCGCTGCAGCCGCGCCTGAACCAGACCGTGGTCGTCGAGAACGTCACCGGCGTCGGCGGCCGGCTGGCGATGCGCCAGTTTGCCGCCGCGCCCGCTGACGCCAACGTGCTGCTGATCGCCAACCCGGCGTTGATGGTGGTGGCGCCCAAGGTCTACAAGAGCAATGGCTACGACCCGGACAAGGACTACCAGCCGGTCAGCGTGGTCACGACCTACGAGATGGCGGTGGCGGTGTCGACCGGCGTGCCGGTGCGCGAGTTCCGCCACATGATGGCCTGGCTGCGCGCCAACCCCGACAAGGCCAGCTTCGGCGTGCCGGCCACCGGCAGCCTGCCACACTTTTTTGCGCTGATGATGACCGAGCAGGCCGGGGCCAAGGCCGAGATCATCGGCTACAAGGGCTCGGCGCCGTTGTCCACCGACCTCATCGGCGGCCACGTCCCGGTGGCCATCGACACCTTCGAGACGCTGCTGGCGCAACACGAAGGCGGCAAGCTGCGCATCCTGGCGACGTCGGGCGACAAGCGTGCGCTGCCCTCGATCCCGACCTTGAAGGAGTCGGGCCTGCCCATCGTCGCCGAGGGCTGGAACGTCTTCGTCGCGCGCCGGACGATGCCCGCCGACAAGGTCGAGCGGCTGGCGCGCGAGATCGCCGCCGTGATGGCCACGCCCGCGATGAGGGAGAAGTTCGTGGCCATGAAAGCCGTGCCGGTGTCGATGGGCCGCGTGCAGTCGGTGGCGATGATCGATGCCTTCAAGAAGGCCTGGGTGCCGGCCATCGACAAGGCGGCGCTGAAGTTCGACTGACAGCCCCCGGCCCGGCGGCTGCCGCGCGCCCCAACCCCGGTCTCGAAGGATTCGGCCATGCCACGCCCCAACATCATCTTCATCGTCGCCGACGACCTGGGCTATGCCGATCTGGGCTGCTACGGCGGCCGCGCCGCGGACTTCGGCGCCGTGTCGCCGCACCTCGACCGCCTGGCGGCGCAGGGCCTGCGGTTCACCGAGGGCTACTCCAATTCCCCGGTCTGTTCGCCCACGCGCTTCGCGATGATGACCATGCGCTACCAGTACCGGCTGCGCGGCGCCATGGAGGAGCCCATCAACAGCCGCTCGCGCGGCGACCCACGGCTGGGCCTGCCGGCCGACATGCCGACACTGCCGTCGCGGCTGCGCGACGCGGGCTACGCCACGGCCCTGATCGGCAAGTGGCACCTGGGCTACCCGCCGCAGTTCGGCCCGCTGCGCTCGGGCTACGACGAGTTCTACGGCATCATGGCCGGCGGCGTGGACTACTTCAGCCATGCCTCGTCCCAGGGCGACCACGACCTGTACGAAGGCGAGCGGGAGCACCACGAGCCGGGCTACCTGACCGACCTGCTGTCGCGCCGCGCCGTGCAGCACGTGCACCGGCACGCCGCAGCCGCGCGCGCGGGCCAGCCGTTCTTCCTGAGCCTGCACTACACCGCGCCGCACTGGCCTTGGGAGACGCGTGAAGACGAAGCGCTGGCGGGGTCGCTGCCCAGCCTGGCGCACCTGGAAGGCGGCAACGTGCAGACCTACCTGCGCATGATCCATCACATGGACGAGGGCATCGGGCAACTGATGCAGGCGCTGCGGGACGCGGGCATCGAAGAGGACACGCTGGTGGTCTTCACCAGCGACAACGGCGGCGAACGCTTCAGCGACAACTGGCCGCTGGTCGGCGGCAAGATGGACCTGAGCGAAGGCGGCATCCGCGTGCCGTGGATCGCGCACTGGCCGCGCGTCATCGCGCCGGGCCGCAGCACCACGCAGCACTGCATGACGATGGACTGGTCGGCGACGCTGCTGGATGCCGGCGGCGGCACGCCGGCCGCGTCGCACCCGATCGACGGCGTGTCGATGCTGCCGGTGCTGCACGACCCGTCGCAGCGCATCGATCGCGACCTGCACTGGCGCATGAAGCACCGCAGCCAGCGTGCGCTGCGGGCGGGGCGCTGGAAGTACCTCAAGGTCGACGCGCACGAGTACCTCTTCGACGTCGAGGCCGACGCGCGCGAGCGGGCCAACCTGTCGGCACGCGAGCCGGCGCGCTTTGCGGCGCTGCGCGAGCGCTGGCTGGCCTGGGACGCGGCGATGCCGCCGATTCCCGGTGACGCCACCGTCTCGCTGGTCTACACGGCCGCGAACATGCCGCAGCGCTAGTGCCGTGAACGACGCCCCCCGCATGCCTGCCGAGGACCCGGCCGACCTGGGGCTGGACCTGAACGACGCCGAGCGCGAGCGTGCGTACTCGCCCAGCTCGTGCATCGGCGGCAACTACCAGCCGTTCATTGCCGCTTATGGCGAGCACAGCCGTGCCGCGAGAGAACACACGCTGGCGCTGGGCGCGCGCTGGCTGGACGTGCGCTACGGCAGCGCTGCTGCACAGCGTCTGGACCTGTGCCTGCCGCCAGCGCCGGCACCCGGCGGCGCCGGGTTGCTGGTCTTCATCCACGGCGGCTACTGGCAGGAGCTGTCGGCGCGCGACTCGCTGTTTGCTGCCGCGCCCTGCGCCGAGCGCGGCCTGGCCTTCTGCGCCATCGACTACACGCTGGCCCCCGCCGCCACCGTGGCCGGCATCGTCGCCGAGTGCCGCGCTGCGCTGCGCTTTCTGGCCGAGCAGGCGCCGCAGTGGGGCATCGATGCGGCGCGCATCGTCATCGCCGGCAGTTCCGCCGGCGCGCACCTGGCGGCGATGGTCTGCCTGCCGTCGTGGCGTGACGGCGAGCAGGAGCAGCCGCGCCCCCTGCAGCCGCTGGGCGCCGTGCTGCTGTCGGGCATCTACCAGCTGCAGCCGCTGGTGGGCACGTCGATCAACGACGCG
>JAYUPN010000207.1:0-3643 GCA_043760065.1 Rubrivivax sp. | reverse complement strand
ACCGCCCACAGCGGGTCCCAGTGTGTGCTGTGCACGCTGGGCAGGCCCTTGGCGGTCGGGTTGTCGAGAAACGAGATGGTTCGAACGCCCAGCTTGGCGACCCGCTTCGCTTCTGCGACGCAGGCCTCGATGTCCCACAGCGGCAGGATCGCCAACGGGATGAAACGCCCCGGCGCGGCGCCGCACCAGCCATGCACGTGCCAGTCGTTGTAGGCGCTGATGACGATTTTGGCGAGCGCCTTGTCCTTGGCGCCGAGGAACCACGCGCCGGCGAAGGTCGGGAAAGTCGGGAAGCAGATCGACCCGAGAATGCCGTTGGCGTTCATGTCGTCGACGCGAGCCTTGATGTCGTAGGTGCCCTTGCGGATGTCGGCGTACGAGGCCGGCTCGAAGCCGTATTCTTCGGGTGGCCGACCGACGACGGCGTTGAGGCCGAAGTTCGGCATGCGCACGCCTTCGAACTCCCAGCCGTCGCCTTCGCGCACCGTCACGACCCTGGGCGCCTTGTCGAGCAGGTGCCGGGGCATGTGGTCCTTGAACATGTCGGGCGGCTCGACCACATGGTCGTCCACACTCACGATGATCAGGTCGTTCATTTGCATGGCGGTCTCCGTCGCGGCGCAATAACTGTTATTGTGTCAGTTATTGGACTGTGCCCCAGCGCACCTGACACGTCAAGGCGCCAGTGCATGGAACCGCTTCCACACAGGGTAAACGATGAGGACTTGCATGCATGAGTGACCACGCGGCAGAGCGCCACGATAACGAACTGGCCGGCCTCTTGCGGCTGCTCCCCGAAGGACCGGCAGGCTGGATTTCGGACCGCCTCGACGCCAATCTCAATGCCCGCGTCTTCGGCGGCCAGTTGCTGGCGCATGCGGTCGTCGCGGCGAGCGCCGAAGCGCCGGGCCGGCACCTCAGCTCGCTGCGCCTCGGGTTCCTGCAGGGCGCGCTGGCAGGCACGCCGGTGCGCTGGCTTTGCACGCCGCTCCAACAGGGCAACCGCTTCACGACCTGCCACCTGCGCGCAACGCAGGGAGACCGGGTCATCGCCGACGCGCAGGTGACGCTGCAGGTGCCGGCCAGCGGCTTCGAGCACGCCGATGCGATGCCGCAGGACTTGCCACCGCCCGAGGCCGTGCCGACCCTGGCCGAGCTGGAGGAACGCATCGTCGCCACTACCGGCAGCCGCTACGACCTGCAGCGCCGCGACTTTCTGGAGCTGCGCCTGATCGACGCCGACCGCTTCCTGATGCACCCTTCCGACCGGCCGACGCTGCGTTACTGGATCAAGGCACGCGATCGCTTGCCCGATGACCCGGCCGTGCACGCCGCGGCGCTCGCCTACCTGTCGGACTTCTGGTTCAACTGCGCGTCGATCGTGCCGCACATCGGCATCGTCGGATCGCGCGACCGGGTCTACGTCGCCAGCCTGAACCACGCGCTGTGGAGCTACGCGCCGTGCCGTGCCGACGAGTGGTTGCTGTTCGACACCCTGAGCCCGCGCGCCGGCGACGGCCGCGGCCTGGCCTGGGGCCGGGTGTTCACGCGCGACGGCCGGCTGGTGGCGTGCGCGACGCAGGAGATGCTCTGCGCGCCCCGCACCGATTCGGGCGCAGGAGCCGTCAGCGGCGCGGCGGAGCGCTGAAGCGCACGCGCAGCTCGGCCTTCGAGATCTTGTTCAACGAGGACATGCGTGGCAGCGCGTCGACGGCCTCGAGCTGCTCGGGGATCTTCTGGCGCATCACGCCGGCCGCTTCAAAGAAGGCCAGCATCTCAGCGAACCCCAGGTGCTCGCCGGCGACGCGCGGCTCCACGACGGCGCAGACGCGCTCGCCGCGCTCGGCATCCGGCAGGCCGATCACCGCCACGGCACCGACCTTCGGGTGGCGCGACAGCAGGTCTTCAATCTCGCGCGCAGAAATGTTCTCGCCCTTGCGGATGATCACGTCCTTGAGCCGGCCCGTCACGGCCACGCGCCCATCCGCGTGCAGGCGGCCGAGGTCGCCGGTGCGGAACCAGCCGTCGGCGTCGAAGGCCGCCGCATTCAGTACGGGATCGGTGTAGCCCTTGAACACGCCAGGCCCGCGCACCCGAAGCTCGCCCTCCTGGCCCGCTGAGGCGGGCGAACCATCGGCCGCGACGACGCGCAGTTCCATGCCTTCGACGACTGCGCCGTCGCTGTGCGCGAGCTGCTCGGGGTTGTCACCGACGCTGCAACTCGCCATCAGCGGCGCTTCGGTCATGCCGTAGGCATGGGTCAACACGCAACCCAGTTCGTCGCGAACCTGGGCGACGAGTTCCGGTGGTTTGGGCGCGCCGCCGCCCGAAAGCAGCCGCAGCGTCGGCAAGAGGCGCTGGCCCGGTGAGCGGCGCTGTTCGGCGAGCAGCGCCTGGTAGTGCGCGGTGCTGCCACCGGTCAGCGTGACGCCGTGGCGGGCGAAGGTGGCCACCGCTTCGGCAGGCTGATAGCGCGGCAGCAGCACGGCGCTCGCGCCGCTGGCGAGCAGCATCGCCGTGTACATCGCGCCGCCAACATGGGCGATCGGGAACGCGATCGTGCCGACATCGTGCGGGCCGGCTCGCGTGGCGAGCGCCAGGTTGCGGCCGGCGCGCAGCAGGGCCTCGTCGGCATGGCGCACGCCCTTGGGCTCCGCGGTCGTGCCGGAGGTGACGTAGATCCACCGCACGGCCTCGGGATCGGCAGCGGGCGGCGCCGGCAGCGTGGCGGGGTCGCCCTGTGGCATCGGCTCGGGCAACACGATGAGTCGCGGTGGTTGCGGCAGCGCAGCCAGCAGCCCGGGCGCGCGGCCTTCGAGGCCTTCTGCACCGTCCTGCGGCACCAGATAGAACTGCGGCCGATTGCGGCGCAGCACCGCGTCGACCTCGGCGCGGCCGTACAAGGAAATCACCGGGTTCTGCACGACACCGAGACGCGAAAGCGCCAGTTGCAGCACGAAGGCTGGCAGGCCGGTGGGCAATTGCCAAGTCAGCACGCTGCCCGGCCGAACGCCCTGCGCCAGTAGCGCTGCGGCAACGCCTTCGGCGGCGTGGAGGACCTGCGCGCAACTCAGCCGCTCGCCACCGACGCCATCCAGCACCAGAGTTGCGCCCGGGCTGGCCTGTGCGCGGGCTGCGAGCAAGCCCCAGAACGTGGTCGAATTCAGCATGTCCCGGTTATATCGCGGCCACCAATTCAGGCACGGCGACAAAAAGGTCGGCCTCCAGCCCGTAGTCAGCGACGCTGAAGATCGGCGCTTCCGGGTCCTTGTTGATCGCCACGATCACCTTGCTGTCCTTCATGCCCGCCAGGTGCTGGATCGCGCCGCTGATGCCGGCCGCGATGTAGAGCTGGGGTGCCACGATCTTGCCGGTCTGGCCCACTTGCCAGTCGTTCGGCGCGTAGCCCGCATCGACCGCCGCGCGGCTTGCGCCGAGCGCCGCGCCGAGCTTGTCGGCCAGCGGCGTCAGCACTTCGTTGAACTTGTCGCTCGAGCCCAGTGCGCGCCCGCCGCTGACGATCACCTTGGCGGCCGTCAGCTCCGGCCGGTCGCTCTTGGCGATCTCGCTGCCGACCCAGCTCGACAGGCCGCTGTCGGGCGCGGCTTCCACGCTCTGCACCGCGGCGCTGCCGCCCGTGCCG
>JAYUPN010000206.1:0-3648 GCA_043760065.1 Rubrivivax sp. | reverse complement strand
ACGCCGCGCTCAAGGGCAGCGGCATCGAGTGCCCCAACCTGCACGACTACGCCTGGGTGCTGTGGGACTACTGGGAACGCCACCTCGACCCGGCGCTGTTCGTCGACCGCAGCCTGAAGGGCGCGGTCGGCGGCAAGGTGGTGCTGGTCACCGGCGGCTCCTCGGGCATCGGCCTGTCGGCGGCGAAGAAGTTTGCCGAAGCCGGCGCCATCACCATCATCTGCGGCCGCGACGAAGCCAAGCTGGCCGAGGCGCTGGCCGAGATCGTGGCCCACGCCAAGGCGCACGGCAACGCCAAACCACAGGTCTGCACCTACTCGGTGGACATCGCCGACGCCACGAGCTGCGCCGAGTTCGTGACCCAGCTCGAAGCCAACCACGGCGGCGTCGACTTCCTGATCAACAACGCCGGCCGCTCGATCCGGCGCGCCATCGAAAGCAGCTACGACCGCTTCCACGACTTCGAGCGCACGATGCAGCTCAACTACTTCGGCGCGCTGCGCATCACGATGGGCCTGCTGCCGGGCATGACCAGGAAGCGCAAGGGCCACGTCGTCAACATCAGCTCGATCAGCGTGCTGGTGAACGCGCCGCGCTTCTCGGCCTATGTCGCCAGCAAGGCCGCGCTGGACGCCTGGACGGCGTGCGCCAGCAGCGAGTTCGCCGACCAGGGCGTGACCTTCACCACCGTCAACATGCCGCTGGTGCGCACGCCGATGACGGCGCCGACCAAGATCTACGAGAGCATGCCGCTCTTGGCACCCGAGGAAGCGGCCGACATGGTGGTGCGCGCCTGCATCGAGAAGCCGGTGCGCGTGGCGACACGCCTGGGCATCTTCGGCGAGGTGCTGCACGCCGCCGCGCCGCGTGTGACACAGATCATCATGAACACCACCTTCCGCATGTTCCCCGACAGCGCGGCGGCCAAGGGTGAGAAGTCGCCCAAGGCGGCGCTGTCGCCCGAGGCGATCGCGATGGCGCAGATGATGCGCGGCATCCATTTCTGAACCACTTTCGCTCACCTGGGACGGTTGGCATGATCGATCGAAGAACCATGGTCCTGGCGTTGGGACTGGCGGCCGCAGCTGCGGCCGTGCAGGCCCAGCAGCAACAGTTGCGCAATGTGGGCGTGTTCGCCCTGTTGGGCGACAGCGTGCAGGTGGCGTGGTCCACCGACGCTCCCTCCGACACGCGCATCGAACGCACGGCGCGTGAATCGCTGGACTTCAAGGGCATCGACTTCGACCTCATCGCGCTGCGAACGGCGCGCGACGCCATCCAGCGCGCGCAACCGGCGGCCAAGGTGATGGCCTTCCGCAGCCCCGAGTCGCTGACGCCGGCGCAGCAGCGCGAGATCGCCAACAGCGCGCTGAAGGCCGAGCTGCCGGGCTGGATGGTCAAGACGCTGAACGACAACCGGCTGAGTCACCTGCTGCTCATCACGCGCGCTCGAGGCACCATCGACGCACGCACCGGCGACGGCGTCGCCATCGGCCGCGGCACCGTCGATGGCATCGGCTTCTACATCGACACGCTGTACACGATCAGGAACTCGACCACCGGCGCGCTGTCAACCGGACTGCTGGCGCCCTACCTGCAGCTGCGGCTGACGTTGATGGACGCGCAGAGCGGTGACATCGTGGCCACCTACGACGTCAAGGAGGCCTACGCCTTCGGTTCCCCCGAAACGCAGGCCGCGGCCGAACCGTGGAACTTCATGCCGGCGGCCGAAAGGGTGACGCGACTGCGCGCGTTGGTCGAGCAAGGTGTGGCGCGCGGCATGGGGCAGGTGCTGGGCACGCGCTGAAACGGCCGCCGACCGTTTTCAGCCCTTCGCCACCTCCAGCACCAGCTTGCCGAAGTTCTCGCCGTTGAAGAGCTTGGCCAGCGTGGCCGGGAAAGCCGCCACGCCGCCGATGACGACGTCTTCCTTGCTCTTCATGCGGCCGTCCTTGAGGTAGCCCGCCAACTCGGCGATCGCCAGGTGGTAGCGGTCGGCGTAGTCGAAGACGACGATGCCTTCCATGCGCGCGCGGTTGACGAGCAGACTCAGGTAGTTCTTCGGGCCCACGACGGCGCCGGTGTTGTTGTACTGGCTGATGGCGCCGCAGATGATGATGCGCGCCTTCTTGTTGATGCGCGTCAGCACGGTGTCGAGAGTCTCGCCGCCGACGTTGTCGAAGTAGATGTCGACGCCTTGCGGGCAGTGCTGCTTGAGGCCCTCCTTGACGGCATCCCACTTCGTCGCGCCTTCGGGCGCGGCCGCCTTGTAGTCGATGCAGGCATCGAAGCCCAGTTCCTTGACCACCCACTCGCACTTGGCCGGCCCGCCGGCGATGCCCACGACGCGGCAGCCCTTGAGCTTGGCGATCTGGCCCACCGTCTGCCCCACCGCACCGGCCGCGCCGCTGATGACCACGGTCTCGCCGGCCACGGGCCGCCCGACGTCCATCAAGCCGAAGTAGCCGGTCATGCCCGGCATGCCCAGCACGTTGAGCCACTGCGTCACGGTGCCGGCGCGCAGGTCGATCTTGGCCATGCCGCTGCGCTTGACCTGGTCGGCCGCCACGCTCCAGTACTCCTGCACGCCGGGGCTGCCGGTGACGTGGTCGCCGACCTGGAAGGCCGGGTTCCTGGACGCCACGACGACGCCGATGCCGCCGGCGCGCATGACCTCGCCGATGGCCACCGGCGGGATGTAGCTCTTGCCTTCGTTCATCCAGCCGCGCATGGCCGGATCCAGGCTCAGCGCCAGCACCTTGACGAGCACACCGCCTTCGGCCGGTTCGGTGACCGGTTCTTCGGTCGCCTGCCAGTCGCTGTCCTGGGTCATGCCCACCGGGCGTGCGGCGAGGCGGATCTGGTGGTTCTTGACGTGGGCGAGGGTGGCGGTCATGTCGGCTCCTGAGGGGCTGCGAAGGCAGCGATGCTAACGGCCGCTTCGACCGGCCGCCGTCTCCCAGGAGACGCCCGCGCGCAAAGGCGGGTGCTCAGGGCACGCGGCGCACGCTGGTCAGCGTGTACTGGCCGTTGACCTTCTCGGCGGTGAAGCTGATGCGGCTGCCCACGGCCAGGTTGTCGAGCATCTTGGGCTCGGTAACGCGAAAGACCATCGTCATCGGCGGCATGTCCAGGTTCTTGATCTCGCCGTGCTTGAGCGTGACCTTGCCGGCTTCCTTGTCGAGCTTGGTGATCTCGCCCGTGCTCGGCGCGGGCTGGGCCGCGGCCGCAGAGGCCAGGGCGAGTGTGCTGATCAGGACGGCGAGTCGTTTCATGTCTTGGCTCCTTGGGCTGGCGCAGCGGCGGGTGTTGAACCCTCAGCGTCGCAGATGGGGGCGGCAGGCCCTTCCTACAATGCCTGCACCTTAGCTCAACCGCCGGATCGCGACCATGGGCATGCCCACAACACCCTCCCCCGAACCCGACCTGTCCCACATCACACCGCGCGACCAGGCCGAGATCCTGGCCCAGGCGCTGCCCTACATCCGCAAGTTCCACGGCAAGACGCTGGTCATCAAGTACGGCGGCAACGCCATGACCGACCCCGGGCTGCAGCAGGACTTTGCCGAGGACGTGGTGCTGCTCAAGCTGGTCGGCATGAACCCGATCGTGGTCCACGGCGGCGGGCCGCAGATCGACGACGCGCTG
>JAYUPN010000205.1:0-3662 GCA_043760065.1 Rubrivivax sp. | reverse complement strand
GAGGCCTGACGCCCATCGGCATCCGCATCCGCAGCCAGATGGACAAGCTGGGGCTGAAGGCGGTGTTCCAGGGCACCTCGGGCATCAAGTCGGCCGCTTTCCACGAGGGCCTGGGCAAGAACCTGGCCGAGGGCTCGCTGTCCTTCATCGAAGGCGCACCCTGGGAGAAGCTGCCCGGCGGGTTGAACTTCATCGCCAAGTACAACCAGGCCAAGTACGCCGAGCCGCCCGAGGCCTACGGCCCGTTCGCCTTTGCCGCGACCATGCTGATCATGGACACGATCGAGAAGGTGGGCCCCGATCGCAAGAAGGTGCGCGACGCGCTGAACAAGACCAAGGACGCCGACACCATCATCGGCAAGGTCACCTTCGACGACCACCGTCAGAACATCGTGCCGCTGATCTCCAAGTACGTGGTGCAGGACAACAAGTGGGTGCTGTGGGAAGACAGCGAGTACGCCACCAAGAAACGCAAGCTGATCGGGCAGTGAACCCGCCACCCGTTGCGACGCTGGGAGCCTTGGCATGAGTGTTGACGTTCTCAGCCAATACGTGATGAACACGCTGATGCTGGGCGTGGTGTACGCCATGGTGGCGGTGGGCGTCACGCTGTTCTTCGGCGTGCTCGATGTCATCAAGTTTTCGCATGGCGACGTGCTGATGCTCGGCGGCTTCACCGCGCTGGCCGCCTACCTGGGTGCCGGCGCGATGGGCATCACCCAGCCGTGGCTGCTGTTGGCGCTGATGCTGGCCGCAGCGATGGCGGTGACGGCCGGCGTGGGCGCGCTGGTGGCCCGCTACCTCGTGCTGCCGCTGAAGAACGCGCCGCCGCTGAACACCTTGCTGGCCACGCTGATGTTCGGCCTGGCGCTGCGCGAGGCGGTGCGCCTGTTCTACCCCAACGGCTCCAACCCCAAGCCGTTTCCGCGGCTTCTGCCCGAGGGCACGCTGAACTTCGGCGCGCTCACGCTGCGCGCCGACAGCCTGATCCTGCTGGCTTCGGGGCTGGCCATCATCGCCGGTGTGCACCTGCTGATCACCCGCACACGGCTGGGCCTGGCGATCCGCGCGGTGGCGCAAGACAGCGAGACCGCCCGGGTGATGGGCATCGACTTCCAGCGCGTGGTCTTGATCACCTTCGGGCTGGGCTCGGCGCTGGCGGCGATGGCCGGCGTGATGAACGGTCTGTACTACAACGAGATCAACTTCGGCATCGGCCTGCTGCTGGGGGTGATCGGCTTTGCCGCCGCCATCCTGGGTGGGCTGGGCAACTTCCTGGGCGCGATCCTGGGCGGCTTCCTGTTCGCCGCGCTGCAGACGGTGGGCGCGGTGGCACTGCCGATGATCACGCCCAGCATCCCCAGCGCCTACAAGGACGTGTTCGCGTTTGCGATGGTGATTCTGCTGATGGCCTGGAAGCCCACTGGGCTGATCGCCGAACGGTCGAGCGAGCGAGTCTGAGATGAACCTGCTCTCGAACCCTGTCCTGCGACTGACTGCTGCTACCAGCGCGGTCTTCGTCTACCTGTGGGCTTTGCTGCACGCCGAAAGCCAGCTGGCAATGGCCGGCCTGCTGGTGCTGGCACCGGCCGTCATGCTGGGCCTGCGCCGCAGCGGCTGGGACGTGCCACTGGCCGCCGCGTCCAATGCCGCACCGCGTGCATTGGGCGTGCTGTGCACCGCCGGCGTGCTGGCGCTGGTGCTCGCATTGCATGACATGCACTTCGCGCTGCTGCTGCTTTGCACCGTGCTGCTGTACGCGGTGGTCTGCCTGGGCCTGAACCTGCAGTTCGGCTACGCCGGCGTCGTCAACTTCGCCGGCGCGGCATTCTTCGGCATCGGCAGCTACACGGCGGCCACGCTGGCCACCCACACCGCGCTGCCCCATGGCCTGGTGTTGCTGACCGGCGGGCTGGTGGCCGCAGTGCTGGGCTCGCTGCTGATCTGGCCGGTGCTGCGTACGCGCGGCCACTATGCCGCGCTGGTGACCATGGCTTTCGGCATCCTGTTCAAGAACTTCCTCGAGGTGAATGACACGCTGGGTGGGCCGCAGGGCCTGCGCATCCCGGGCATGACGCTGTTCGGCTGGCCGCTCAACGACAACATCGAAGGCAGCGGATTGTTCGAAGGCATCGAAATCTCGTTCTATGCCAACTACGCGCTGCTGAGCCTAGCGCTGTGCGTGGCGGCCTTTGTCTTCGTGCGGCGCGTCGAGCGCTCTTGGCTCGGCCTTTCGATGGACATGATCCGCACCGACGAGGTGGCCGCGTCAGTGTTCGGCATCAGCATCGCCCGTGGCAAGGTGCTGGCCTTCACCTTCGGGAACTTCCTTGCCGGCCTGGCCGGCGCGGTGTACGGGATGATGACCAGTTATGTCGCGCCCAACAATTTCACCTTCGCCGACTCGCTGATTCTGGTGTCGATCGTCATCCTGGGCGGCATCGGCAATCCTTGGGGCATTCTGCCGGCGGCCATCGTGGTGCTGATCCTGCCGGAGAAGTTCCAGTTCATCGCCGAGTACCGCTTCCTGCTGTATGCACTGCTGGTGATCTTCATCTTGCTGTACCGGCCCGACGGGCTGCTGCCGCGCACCGTGCGACGGTACTTTCCAGGGCGGGGGGCGGCGTGATGGCTGCTGCTTCGACGACCCCGCTGCTGGAAGCGCGCGGGCTGACGATGCGCTTCGGCGGCCTGACCGCGCTCGACGCGCTGGACCTGGTGGTGCACGAGCACGAGATCCTCGGCCTGCTGGGCCCCAACGGCTCGGGCAAGACGACCTTCTTCAACGTCGTCACCGGGCTGTATGCGGCGTCGGCGGGGCAGGTGCTGCTGGGCGGTGCCGAGATCACCCGCCAGAGCCCGCAGGCGGTGTACAAGGCCGGCGTCACGCGCACCTTCCAGCGATCACGGCTGTCGCTGCCGCTCACGGTGTTCGACAACGTCGCGCTGGGCCAGACCCAGCACCTGAACGCCGGGCTGGTGTTCAACCTGCTGCAACGCAAGGCGCTGCGCCGGCAGTTCGAGCAGACGGTGGAGCAGGTGCACACGCTGCTGAAGACCTTCAACCCCGGCATGGCGGCCAAGATGTGGCTGTCGGCGGGGTCCTTGAGCATGATCGACCGGCGCCGCGTGGAGGTCTGCCGTGCATTGATTTCCAACCCGCGGCTGGTGCTGCTGGACGAGCCCTCGGCCGGCATGACGCACGACGAGACTGCCGAGCTGATGGACGACATCCTGCAGGTGCGCAAGAGGCTGTCGCCTTTCACCATCGTCATCATCGAGCATGAGATGGGCGTGATCCAGCGCATCACCCAGCGCTGCGTGGTGTTGAACTATGGCAAGAAGATCGCCGACGGCAGCTACGCCGAGATCACGCGCCACCCCGAGGTGCAGGTGGCCTACCTGGGGCAGGACCAGCCCAGCGAGGCGCTGACATGAGCGGCGCCGAAGTTACCAAGCCCTTGCTGGCCGTCGACGCCGTCCACGCCACCTACGACCGAGTGGATGTGCTGCATGGTGTGTCGCTGACGGTGGCGCCGGGCAGCATCACCTGCATCCTGGGCGCCAACGGCGCCGGCAAGTCGACGCTGATCCGCGCCATCCTGGGCTTGACACCGCCGCATGCCGGCGCGATCCACTTCGACGGCCGGCGCATCAGCGGC
>JAYUPN010000204.1:0-9590 GCA_043760065.1 Rubrivivax sp. | reverse complement strand
GTGGCTCACCAGCATGACCGTGCCTTCGAACTCGTTCAGCGCCATCGACAGCGCCTCGCGCGTCGTCAGGTCGAGGTGGTTGGTCGGCTCGTCCAGCAACAGCAGGTTGGGGCGCTGCCAGACCAGCATCGCCAGCACCAGGCGCGCCTTCTCGCCGCCGGACAGCGAACCGACGGCCTGCTGCGCCATCTCGCCGGTGAAGCGGAAGCGGCCGAGAAAGTCGCGCAGTTCCTGCTCGCGTGCGGCCGGGCCGACGTCGCGCGCCAGCCGCACCATGTGCATCAGCGGGCCGTCGTCGAGCTGCAGCACGTCCAGCTCCTGCTGCGCGAAGTAGCCGATGACCAGGCCCTTGCCTTCGGTCATGCGGCCGGCCAGCGGCTGCAGCGCCTTGGCGATGGTCTTCACCAGCGTCGACTTGCCCTGCCCGTTGGCGCCCAGGATGCCGATGCGCTGACCGGCCAGCACGCTGCGGCTGAAGTTCTCGACGATCGCCGTGCCGCGCCCGGCGCCCGGCCGCCCGAAGCCGGGCAGCACCCCCCCGGGGGGCAGGTCGTCGCCGGCGACGGCCGTGGCGGCCGACAGGTAGCCGCAAGCCAAGCCATCGAAGGACAGCATCGGGTTGGGCAGGCTCTGCGGCTCGCGGAACTCGAACTCGAAGTCGCCCGAGGTCAGGATCGGCGCCAGCTTCTCCATCCGCGCCAGCGCCTTGACGCGGCTCTGCGCCTGCTTGGCCTTGCTGGCCTTGGCCTTGAAGCGGTCGATGAACTTCTGCAGGTGGGCGATGCGGTCCTGCTGCTTGGAGAAGGCCGCCGCGGCCAGCGTCATGCGCTCGGCGCGCATCTCCTCGAAAGCGCTGTAGTTGCCGCCGTAGCGCGTCAGCGTCATCTCGTCGAGGTGCACGGTGACGCGGGTGATGGCGTCGAGGAACTCGCGGTCGTGGCTGATCACGATCATCAACCCGTCGAAGCGCTTGAGCCAGGCTTCCAGCCACACCAGCGCGTCCAGGTCGAGGTGGTTGGTGGGCTCGTCGAGCAGCATCAGCTCGGCCGGGCACATCAGCGCGCGCGCCAGCTGCAGCCGCATGCGCCAGCCGCCCGAAAAGCTGTTGACAGGCGCGTCGAGCTGTTCGTTCTTGAAGCCCAGCCCCAGCAGCAGCGCCTGCGCGCGGGCGCGGGCATCGAAGGCGCCGGCTTCGTCCAGCGCCAGGTGCGCGTGGGCCATCGCGTTGCCGTCGCCGCTGGCTTCGGCGGCGGCCAGCTCGGCCTGCGCGGCGACCAGCGGTTGGTCGCCCTGCAGCACGAAGTCGGTGGCGCCGTCCTCGGTCTCGGGCATCTCCTGCGCCACTTCGCCGACGCGCCAGCGCGGCGGGATCTCGACGTCGCCGGTGTCGGCCTGCAGCCGGTGCGTGAGCATCGCGAACAGGCTCGACTTGCCGGCGCCGTTGCGCCCGATGAGTCCGACCTTCTCGCCGGGCTGCAAAGTGACGTTGGCGCCTTGCAGCACGACCTTGGTGCCGCGGCGCAGTGTGATGTTTCGCAGGGTGATCATTTCAGTTGTACTTTGGCGCCGAAGCGGCAGGGTCGACGCAGGCATCCGAAGCCGACAGGCAAGCGCCGAAGGCGCTTCGGGAGGGTCACTGTAGATGACGAGCTTCGATCAGCAGCACCTGGTCGTCGCCGGCGCTGGTCGACAGGCCCACCGCCGGCAAGCGCGGGAAGGCGGTTTCGAAGTGCGCACGTTCGTGGCCGACCTCGAGCACCAGCACGCCGTGGTCTGACAGGTAGCCGCGCACGTCGCGCATCAGGCCACGGATGAAGGCCATGCCGTCGGCGCCGCCGTCCAGCGCCAGCGCAGGCTCGGCGCGGTACTCGGCGGGCAGGTTGCGCATCGAGCGGCTGTTGACGTAGGGCGGGTTGCACAGGATGAGGTCGTAGCGCCCCGGTGCGGCGGCCAGGCCGTCGCCCTGCAGCAGCGTGATGCGATCTTGCAGGCCGTGGCGATGCACGTTGCGCGCGGCAACTTCCAGCGCCTCGGCCGAGATGTCGGTGGCCTGCACGAAGATGCCGGGCCATGCCATCGCCGCCAGGATCGCGAGGCTGCCGCTGCCGGTGCACAGGTCGAGCACGCGGTGCGTGCGCTCCGACAGCCAGTTGTCCATCGTGCCTTCGACGATGGGCTCGGCGATCAGCGAGCGCGGAATGATCACGCGCTCGTCGACGTAGAAAGGAACCCCGTGCAGCCAGGCTTCGCCGGTCGGGTAGGCGGCAGGTTTGCGGCTGCGGATGCGTTCGTCGACGAGTGCAGTGGCTTTGGCGGCGGCGGCAGCAGCGACCGCGTCGGCGGCATGCGCTTGCAGCGCGTCCAGCGGCAGCTCGAGCGCCCACAGCACCAGCCACGCCGCTTCGTCCAAGGCATTGGTGGTGCCGTGGCCGAAGGACACGCCCGCGGCCTGCAGGCGTTCTGCCGAACGCTCGACGAGATCGCCAACGTTCATTGCAGGAAGGCTTCCAGCGTGCGGCGGTAGGCGTTCTTCAACGGCTCGATGGCGGCCACCTCGACCCATTCGTCGATCTTGTGTGCACTCTCGTTGCTGAAGCCGAACTCCATGACCTGCGGACAGATGCGGGCGACGAAGCGGCCGTCGGAGGTGCCGCCGGTGGTGCTGAGCTCGGGCTCGACGCCGAACTCGGCCCGCACGGCGGCCGACAGGGCGGCGTGCAGAGTGCCCGGCGGCGTCAGGAAGGGCTCGCCGCCGAGCGTCCAGCGCACGTCGTGCTGCACGCCGTGACGCTGCAGCACGGCGACAAAGCGTTCCTGCAGCGACGCCGCCGTGCTCTCGGTGCTGAAGCGGAAGTTGCAGTCGACCACCAACTCGCCCGGGATCACGTTGCCGACGCCGGTGCCGGCGTGGATGTTGCTCACCTGCCAGCTGGTGGGCAGGAAGAATGCGTTGCCTTCGTCCCAGCGTGTCGTCGTCAGCTCGGCCAGTGCGGGTGCGAAGTCGTGGATCGGGTTGCGCGCCAGCTGCGGGTAGGCGATGTGGCCCTGGATGCCTTTCACCACCAGCCGCGCGCTGAGCGTGCCGCGGCGGCCGTTCTTGACCATGTCGCCGACGCGGTCGACCGAGGTCGGCTCGCCGATGATGCAGCCGTCGAGCCTGACGCCGCGCTGCTGCAGCACGTTCACCGCGTGCAACGTGCCGTGCAGCGAGGGTCCTTCTTCGTCGCTGGTGATGAGCAGCGCCACCGTGCCGGCGTGCTGCGGCTGCGCGCGCACGAAGTCCTCGGCCGCCACGGTCATGCAGGCGATGGCGGTTTTCATGTCGGCAGCGCCGCGGCCGTACAGGCGGCCGCCGCGGTGGGTGGGCACGAAGGGGTCGCTGCTCCACTGCTCCAGCGGGCCGGTGGGCACGACGTCGGTGTGGCCGGCCAGCACCAGCGTCGGGCCGGGCCGGCTGCCGGCATGCACCGCCCACAGGTTGCTGACGCGTGCGTCATCGGGGCCGGCGTCGAGCGCTTCGCAGGCAAAGCCCAAAGCCGACAGGCGTTGCGCGAGCAGGGCCTGGCAGCCGCCGTCGACAGGGGTGAGCGAGCGGCAGGCGATCAGCGCCTCGGCCAGGCGCAGCGTGGCCGTCACCGGGCCTCCAGGCGCAGCGCGGCCGTCACCAAGACTCCCCTCGTGCTGCAGCCGTCACCGCTGCTGCGCCCACGGCGGCGCTGCCAGCCGCGTGTCCTCGGGCCGCACGTCGATCGTGAACTCGGTGTAGGTCGCGGCCTCGTTCTCTTCCTTCTTGGGCGCGGCGCGCGAGATCGGCGCTTGCTCGTTCTGCAGCCGCCACAGCAGGTTGGTCGGCGAGTCGGCGTACGACAGGCCTTCGTCGCGCGAGACGATGCCTTCGTTGATCAGCCGCGCGATGTCCTGCTCGAAGGTCTGCGAGCCTTCGGCCAGCGACTTCTCCATCGCTTCCTTCACCGACGACAGGTCACCCTTTTCGATGAGCTCGGAGATCAGCTTGGTGTTGAGCAGTACCTCGACCGCCGGAATGCGGCCGCCGGCGTTGGCGCGCAAGAGGCGCTGCGAGACCACCGCGCGCAATCCGGCGGCGAGGTCGGACAGCAGCGTCGGCCTCGCCTCGGGCGAGTAGAACGACAGGATCCGCCCCATCGCGTGGTAGCTGTTGTTGGCGTGCAGCGTGCTCAGCACGAGGTGGCCCGACAGCGCATACGACAGCGCCGCGCTCATCGTCTCGCGGTCGCGGATCTCGCCGATCAGGATGCAGTCCGGCGCCTGGCGCAGTGCGTTCTTCAGCGCGATCTGCAGGCTCTGCGTGTCGCGGCCGACTTCGCGCTGGTTGACGATGCTCTTCTTGTTGGAGAACAGGAACTCGATCGGGTCCTCGATGGTCAGGATGTGCCCCGTCATCTGCTGGTTGCGCCACTCGATCATCGACGCCAGCGTGGTGCTCTTGCCGGTGCCGGTGGCGCCGACCATCAGGATCAGGCCGCGCTTGTCGGTGATGATCTGGCTCATCAGCGGCGGCACGCCCAGCGAGTCGAGCGAGGGGATGACGAAGGGGATGCAGCGGAACACCGCAGCGATCGAGCCGCGCTGCTTGAAGGCCGACAGCCGGAAGCTGCCGACGCGCGGGATGCTGATGCCGACGTTGAGCTCGCCGGTCTCCTCGAGCTCCTCCATCTGCTGCGGCGCCAGCAGCTCGGCCAGCAGCTGGCGCGTCTGGTTGGTGGTCAGCAACTGGTCCGACAGCTGCAGGATCTGGCCGTGGATCTTGATCAGGATCGGCGTGTTGGCCGACATGTAGACGTCGGAGGCGCTCTTCTCCGCCATCAGGCGCAGCACACGCTCGAGGTTGTTGGCCATGCGTTTCTCCGATGTCCCGGCGCCTGGTCAGGCGCGTAAAAGATCGTTGATGCTGGTCTTGGCGCGGGTCTGCGCGTCGACCTTCTTGACGATCACCGCACAGTACAGGCTGTGGCTGCCGTCGGCGCTGGGCAGGTTGCCCGAGACCACCACGCTGCCGGCGGGGATGCGGCCATAACTCACGCTGCCGCTGGCGCGGTCGTAGATCTTGGTGCTCTGGCCGATGTAGACGCCCATGCTGATGACGGAGTTCTCTTCGACGATGACGCCTTCGACGACCTCGCTGCGGGCGCCGACGAAGCAGTTGTCCTCGATGATCGTCGGGTTGGCCTGCAGCGGCTCGAGCACGCCGCCGATGCCGACGCCGCCGCTCAGGTGCACGTTGTTGCCGATCTGCGCGCAGCTGCCCACGGTGGCCCAGGTGTCGACCATCGTGTTCTCGCCGACCCAGGCGCCGATGTTGACGTAGCTGGGCATCAGCACCGCGCCCTTGGCGATGTAGCTGCCGCGCCGCGCCACCGCCGGGGGCACCACGCGCACGCCGCTGGCGCGCATTGCGGCCTCGTCGAGGTTGCTGAACTTCGTCTTGACCTTGTCGAAGAACTCCAGGTCGCCGGCGCGCATGACCTTGTTGTCGTTGAGCCGGAAGCTCAGCAGCACTGCCTTCTTGACCCACTGGTTGACGTGCCAGTCGCCGACGCCGCGCCTTTCTGCCACCCGCAGGCGGCCGGCGTTGAGGTCGGCAATCACGTGTTCGACGGCGTCGCGCACGGCGGGAGCGTTCAGGGCCGAGATCTCGGCCCGGCTGTCCCAGGCCTGGTCGATGATGGTCTGCAGTTGCGCGAAGCTCATGGTTGGCTTTCTGTGTAGGAGACGATGCGGTGGGCGGCTTCCAGGCATTCAGCCACCGGCGCCACGAGAGCCATGCGGATGCGCCCGGCACCCGGGTTGAGGCCTTGCACCTCGCGGGCCAGCAGGCGGCCCGGAAGCACGTTGACATTGTATTGAGCGAGCAGCCCCCGGGCCCAGGCGATCTCGTCGCCGTGGCCGGGGATGGCGGCCCACAGGTAGAAGGCCGCGTCGGGCAGCGCCACGTCGAGCACACGCGACAGCACCGGCGTGACCTGCGCGAACTTGGTGCGGTAGAGCTCGCGGTTGACCACCACGTGCGCTTCGTCGCCCCAGGCCACGGCGCTGGCGCGCTGCACCATCGGGCTCATCGCGCTGCCGTGGTAGGTGCGGTAGAGCAAGAAGGCCTTGAGCAGCGCCGCGTCGCCGGCGACGAAGCCCGAGCGCAGCCCGGGCACGTTGCTGCGCTTGCTCAGGCTGGTGAAGGCCACGAGGTTGCGGAAGTCGCCGCGGCCGAGTTGCTGCGCTGCCTGCAGTGCGCCCAGCGGGGCTTCGTCGCGGAAATAGATCTCGGAGTAACACTCGTCACTGGCGATGACGAAGCCGTGGCGGTCGCTGAGCTCGAACACCGTCTTCCACTCCGACAGCGGCATCACGGCGCCGGTCGGGTTGCCTGGCGAGCACACGTAGAGCAGTTGCGTGCGCGCCCAGGTGGCCTCGTCGACCGCCGACCAGTCGGCGGCGAAGTTGCGTGCCGCCGCGCTGGGCACGAAGGCCGTCTGCGCGCCGGCCAGAAGCGCCGCGCCCTCGTAGATCTGGTACATCGGGTTCGGGCAGACCACGGTGGCGCCGGGCCGGGTGGGGTCGATCACGGTCTGCGCAAACGAGAACAGCGCCTCGCGCGAGCCCGTCACCGGCAGCACCTGGGTCGTGGCATCCAGCGCCACGCCGTAGCGGCGCTGCACCCAGCCGCAGATGGCTTCGCGCAGGCCGGCTTCGCCCAGCGTGGCCGGGTACGACGACAGCCCCGGGAAGCCCTTGACCAGCGCTTCCTCGATCAGCGCCGGGGTGGCGTGCTTGGGTTCGCCGATGCCCAGGCTGATCGGCCGCAGGTGCGCCGGCGGCACGATGTCGCGTGTCATCTCGCGCCAGCGCTCGAAGGGGTAGGGGTGCAGGCGGGCCAGCAACGGGTTCATGGCCGGGATTATCCCGGAGCCCCGCCGCCGGCCGGCCTTGCATCATCACGCCATGGACAAGGCCCTGCAGCTGCGCTTCGCACTCGCCTGGCTGCTGCCGCTCTTGGTGGCGCTGGCGGCCGGCGTGTCGCCGTGGCTGGCCTGGGCCACGATGGCCGGCTACCAGGGCGCGCTGGCGCTGGCCGAGCGTGTGCCGCGGCTGCAGCACTCGCCGCCGCCGGTGCCGCAGACGGCCTGGCACCGGGCCTGCATCCGCGTCCACGTGCCGCTGCAGGCCGCGCTGCTGGGCTACGGCCTGTGGCTGGCCTCCAGCCAGGGCTTCAGCGCTGCTGCGGTGGTGGCGCTGGGCATCGGCGTCGGCGGCGTGACCGGCAGCCAGGGCATCACCTTCGCGCATGAACTGGGGCATGCGCGGTCGCGGCTGGACCGCGTGCTCGCCTGGCTGCTGATGGGCAGCGTGTGCTACGCCCACTTCATGGTCGAGCACTACCGCGGCCACCACCCGCGTGCCGCGACCTGGGACGACCCGGCCAGCGCGCGGCGCGGCGAGAGCCTGTGGCGCTTCCTGCCGCGCACCTTGGTGGGTGGTTTCTTCAGCGCCTGGCGCCTTGAAGCGCAGCAGCTGCAGCAGTTGCGCCGTGGCTGGTGGCGCAGCCCGCTGCTTTGGGCGAGCCTGGCGCAAGCCGCCGCGGGGGCGGCCATCGCGACCTGGCTGGGCGCCCTGGCGCTGCTGTTCTGGCTCGTGCAGTCGGCCTACGCGGTGTTCCTGCTCGAAGCCATCAACTACATCGAGCACTACGGCCTGCATCGCCGCATGCAGGGCGCGCGAGCCGAGCCCTTTGGCGTCATGCACGCCTGGAACGCCGACCACCTGCTGACCAACTGCACGGTGGCCAACCTGCAGCGCCACTCCGACCACCACATGCACGCCTGGAAGCCATACCCGGAGCTGCAAGCGCTGCCCGGGCCGCAACTGCCGACGGGCTACGCCGGCTGCCTGATGCTGGCCAGCGTCCCGCCGCTGTGGTTTGCGGCGATGGACCGCCGGCTGGACCGCTTGCCGCTGACGGCCTGAGCCGAGCGCGCCGTCAGCCGTCGATCAGCCGCTCGGACAGCCGGCCGGCTTCCATGCGCAGCTGCCGCTCGCAGCGCGCCGCGATCTCGCGGTCGTGCGTGACCAGCACCAGCGTCGTGCCGGCTTCGCGGTTCATCTCGAACATCAGGTCCATCACCGTGCCGCCGGTGGCGAAGTCGAGGCTGCCGGTGGGTTCGTCGGCCAGCAGCAGCGCCGGCTGCATGACGAAGGCGCGCGCCAGCGCCACCCGCTGCTGCTCGCCGCCGGACAGCACCTTGGGGTAGTGGCCCAGCCGCTCGGACAGGCCGACGCGGCGCAGCATCTCGGTGGCGGCGGCGCGCGCGTCGTGGCGGCCCTTCAGTTCGAGCGGCAGCATGACGTTTTCCAGCGCCGTCAGGTTGCCCAGCAGCTGGAAGCTCTGGAACACGAAACCGACCTGGCGCGATCGGCACTCGGCGCGCGCGTCCTCGTCGAGCTTGAAGAGGTCGGTGCCGGCCAGCACCACGGTGCCGCGCGTGGGCGTGTCCAGGCCGGCCAGGATCGACAGCAGCGTGCTCTTGCCAGAACCCGAGGCGCCGACGATGGCCACCGATTCCCTGGCCTGGAGCTCGAAATTGATCTCGTGGAGAATGGTCAGTGTCCCGGTGGAATCGGCCACCTGCTTGGTGACGCCCTGGACGGCAATGAGAGGTTCCGACATCGACAACTTGGGTTCGGCGCGGCGCGCGTTTGTCGCGCACTGTAGCGTGGTGCTGGCGGCCTTCGGCGTGGCGCTGCCGGCCGCCGCACACGCCCAGGGGGCAAGACCGAAGCTGCTGGTGCTGGGCGACAGCCTGTCGGCCGAGTACGGCCTGAAGCGTGGCGCCGGCTGGGTGGCGCTGCTCGAGCAGCGGCTGGCCAGCGACAAACTGCCCTGGCAGGTGGTCAACGCCAGCATCAGCGGCGACACCACGTCGGGCGGGCGGTCGCGTCTGGCCGCCTTGCTGAAGCAGCACAAACCGAAGGTCGTGGTGCTGGAACTGGGCGGCAACGACGCGCTGCGCGGCTTGCCGCTGGACATGACGCGGGCCAACCTGGCCGAGATGGCGCGCGCCGCCAAGGCCGCCGGTGCCAAGGTGCTGATCGCGGGCATGGCGGTGCCGCCCAACTACGGGCGCGCGTATGGCGAGAGTTTCACGGCCCTCTTCGGCACCGTGGCGCGCGCCGAGGGCACCGCACTGGTGCCTTTCCTGCTGGCCGGGGTGGCCGACGGGCCGGACGCCGAAGCGATGTTCCAGCCCGACCGCATCCACCCCAAGGCCGAAGCGCAGCCGCGCATGCTGGCCAATGTCTGGCCGGTGTTGCGGCCGCTGCTGAAGTAGGCCCGAAGCAGGCCCGGCGGACCGGCGCACTGCCGGCCCGGTGGGGTTTCAGCGCAGGTTTTCGCGCTCGCGGTCGCGCTGCTGGCGGCCTTCGGGGGCGCGCTTGCGGTCGTCGTCACGCGCCCGTTCACGTTCAGCCTCGCGTTCGCGTGCCCGCTCGGGGGGCGAAGTCGGCGCCGGACGCGGTGCCGGTGCCGGTGCCGCTGCGGGTGCCGGCGCAGGAGCTGCCGG